>NZ_DJIQ01000040.1:0-21834 GCF_002433705.1 Oceanicaulis sp. UBA6590 | reverse complement strand
GTAGTAGTCGTAGTAGGAGACGAAATACTCCACCGCATTATGGGGAAAGAAGTCCTTGAATTCGCCGTACAACTGCGCCGCCAGCGTCTTGTTCGGCGCCAGGATCAGAGCCGGACGCTGAACCTTTTCAATGACTTTCGCCATGGTGAAGGTCTTGCCCGACCCGGTGACGCCAAGGAGAACCTGATCTCTCTCCTGCTGGGAAATCCCCTCCACCAGCTCGGCGATCGCATGGGGCTGGTCGCCGGCGGGTTCGTAGTCGGAGACCATGCGGAATTTCTGACCGCCTTCGGATTTGTCCGGGCGGTCGGGGCGGTGCGGGGTCCAGTTGGCGGGCAGGCTCAGCGGATCCCTGATGGAGCCCGAAACGGGCTTGTCCATCACGAAATCGGCCTGGGCCATGTCCTCGACGCCTTGGGGGGTGAGGGCGCTGTCGTCTCGGGTCAGTTTGGGCATGGGGGCAATATGGGGGCGTGAAACTGGCTTGAACAGGGGGCGCGGAACGACTTGTGAAGCTTGAAATTCCCCGCTAAATTGTTTTTGTAATCACAAAACAACCTGATGGAGATTTGAGAATGAATCATGCATTCAGCCCGCTACAGATCGGCATGGCGTCTTCGGTCGCGCTGGCGCTCAGTGTCGTCCTGTCAGGCTTCGGCATGCAGGCTGTCGCATCCAGTGCGACTTGCTCGCCAGTGCTCGATGCGCAAGGAAACTGCATCTATCTGATTTGTGACGAAAGCCCACGTCTTCGGACTTGCGACCAGGATCCGGAGTAGCGCTCGCTCCGGGATTATCCTGCGGAGTGAGCCTGACAGGGCCGATGGCGCAAGCTGTCGGCCTTGCTTACGTTGGGGCAAGTCTTGTTTAACCGTTTCTGAGGCAAGGTGCGCCTGACAGACTTCAATCAGCAGGGTCGCTAAAGCGCCATGTCCCAAGGCAGTTTCGAACGCATCCGGGTGCTTATCGTCGAGGATAACGCCCACATGTCCTCGATCTTGCGCACCATCCTGCAAGGGTTTGGCGTGCGTTCGGTGATCGAGACGCGTGATGCGGCGGACGCGTTCGAGCTGATGCGCAACGCCAATCCGGACCTGGCGCTGGTGGACTACATGCTGGGCGATGTGGACGGGCTGGAATTCACCCGGCTGATCCGCACCGCGTCCGACAGCCCGAACAAGTATCTGCCGATCGTCATGGTGTCCGGTCACACAGACCGCTCCAAGGTGCTTGAGGCGATCAATGCGGGGGTGAACGAATACCTCGCCAAGCCAGTGCGTCCGGTGGATCTGTATAACCGTCTCGTCACCCTGATCGAGAAGCCGCGGCGCTTCGTGAAGACGCCGGGTTATTTCGGCCCCGACCGCCGGCGTCGTCAGGACCCGCGCTACTCCGGCCCCATGCGCCGGATCAGCGACAAGGATGGCGAAAAGTCCTAGGTTGAAAAATTCCCCTTTGGGGTTCTTTTGTCGCGTATTGCGTGCCAGTATTCCCCCGTTGATTGAAACGGGGAGTATCGAACATGCTTTCGCTTATCATGGTTTCCGTGGCGCTGGCCTTCAGCGCGCCTGACGCAGAGATCAAGCCCGAGGCTAACGCCTCACCCGCTCAGACTGAACACTCGGAGTCAAAGCGCCTGAGTTCTGCGGACCTCGCCAGTCTGCGCGCCGGGCGCGGCGTGCCGGACTATTGTGAAGTCTATTATCTGCCCGACCCGGTCACCGGCGAACTGCAATGCAGCGCCGTGGTATGCCGTCCGATCGGCGTGCCCTGGTCCATTCACGACTGCTCTGAATTCGGGCTGTAGCCTTGACCGAGACCGGGGCGGCGTTTGGCGCGGCCCCGGTCTCACATTCACCATCAGGGATGGTGTGACGCGCGATTTCGCCCAGAGGGACTAGCCAGCGGCGTCGAGCAGGGCGCTGATGTCCGCATCCGTTGTGCACCAGCTGGCGACAAACCGGGCCGAACCGTCCGGCCAGCTGTAAAACCCGGCGCCCGCCTCTCGCAGACGCGCCGCAAGCGCGTCCTCAAGGCGGATGAAGACCTCATTTCCATGTGTGGGATGAACCAGCTCGGCCCCGTCCACTGCGGACAGTCCCTCTGACAGGCGCTTGGCGGCGGCGTTGGCGGTCCGTGCCAGATCAAGCCAGAGATCATCCTTCAGCCAGGCGGCCATCTGCGCCGAGACATACCGTATCTTGGGCAGCATGAGCCCTGCGCGCTTCTGGTTCGCCAGCAATTGCGGCAACCGGTCCCGCGCACTCGGAAACAGGATGACGGCCTCGCTGGCCATCGCGCCATTCTTGGTGGCGCCAAGGCTGAGAATATCGACGCCGGCTTTCCAGGTCATCTCGGCCGGTGTGCAGCCAAGAGAGACCAGTGCGTTGGAGAAGCGCGCGCCGTCCATCTGAATGTTCAGATCCCGGGCCTTCGCCAGTCCGATCAGGCTTTCCAACTCATCGAGCGTATAGGCGCAGCCAGACTCATTGAGTTGGGACAGGCTGAGCACTGCGGGCGGCGTGGCGTGCACGAAATCGCTCGGCCATTGCTTCAGCGCGTCCGACAACGCCTCAGGGGCGATCTTGGCATGTGACCCGGCCAAGGGCAGCAGCTTGGCGCCGCGCGTGAAAAATTCCGGCGCGCCGCGTTCGTCTCGATGAATATGCGCTTCGTCATGGCACAGCACCATGGCGTCAGGCGGGCAGAGGACGGATAACGCCAGGGCGTTTGAGGCTGTGCCCGAAACGGTGAAGACCACCTCGAGGTCGGTTTCGAAGATCTCGCAGAGCTGGGTTTTCACTCCAGCGCTGACCGGGTCCGCGCCATAACTGGACGCAAAACCCTGATTGGCGTGGGTGAGCGCGTCCAGAATTGCAGGATGGGCGGGGGCGGTGGTGTCGGACAGGAAGTTCATGCCGCCAATGAGCCGCAATCATCCAGCCGCGTCAATGGTCTGGAAGTGGGTCAGGGGGCGCATAGAAAAGCCGGGGGCGGCGTGTTGCGCGTCCATTCCTGGGGCTGGCTCAACACATCGCGGCCCAGACCGGCGCGAGCGGCGAAATAGGCCAGGTCAAACGGATCCGGCGCACTGCCAAACAGGGCGGACACCGCCATGTTGACGCCTTCAGTCATGTCCGCCCCGTCAAACAGCAGCACATCCAGCGTGTCAGGTCCGGTCTGGATCAGTTCCGCGTCGAGGATTTGTCCATCTTCTCGCCAGTAGACGTGACCGCGCCAGACGCCGGCGTGCATATCAAGCTCTGCCGCTTCAAGGACCGATGCGCCGCACAGCCGTTCGCCCCAGGCCCAAAGATCAGGATGAGCGTAGTCGCGCGCGTTGTGATCGCCTTGGAATGCGACAAGGACGCCGCACAGCTGGTCCGCGCGCTCAGGGCAGGGCCCCAGCTCCAACCAGCCTTGGTCATCGGGCAGGCGCCAGAGGCCGGAAATGTGCTCCAGTGCAGGATTGGGCGTCGTAAGGGATGCCGAGCTGGCGCAACCGGTCAGGGCTGCACAAGCAAGGATCAAGATGGAAACACTCTGTTTCATCAGCGGCACGCCTTGAACGGGGAGGCGGGACGCCCGCCATACGTGACCGGGCGCAGCAGGATTTCGAGAGGCCCCCGTCCCATGAGCCGGGCGAAGAGACCAACCATCACCATGGCGGTCAGGGCCAGCGCTATGCTGATTGGAACCAGCCAAGCCTGACCGAACTGTCCGAACAGACCCAGCCCGTAGCCGCTGAAAACCAGTCCGGCCAATACGCCCTGAAGCACATAACTGGAGAGCGAATTGCGCCCGGCCAGCACCAGTATGGATGGCAGCTTGAACAAATCGATCAACAGGCGGATAGCGCAGATATAGGCGAGGGTCAGAACCGGGCCGCCCACTGCGATTGAGAGGAAGCCCAGAAGGTCAGCAATCTGACCCCATCCCAGACCCGGACCGCTCGCGACCAGGGCATAAGCGATGTTCAAGGGCAGCCCGATCAGCACAAGCGCGGGCAGGGCGATCGCGCACCGCCGTCGCCAGCGCGTCGCTTGCGGATCGAGCATGTCGAGCTTTGCCGCGGCGAGACCTGCGAGGAAGGCGCTGGCGGCCAAGGGGCCCTGGAACAGGATCAGGAAGACGAAGGTCTCCGGCCAGGCGGCTGCACGCGCCCTGATCGTGTCGAGATAGCCGCCGGACAGTCCGGGGGTCGGGTCTGCTGGTGCGGTCGGGGACAGGGCGATCACAAGGCTGATGAGGAACAGGCAAAGCAGGCTCAGCGCGATCATGCCGAGTGCAAAGCCGAGGAGCCGTTTGGGGGAGGCGCGTCGCAAGTGCCAGATAAGGCTGCCGACCAGGCTGTAGAGCAGCAGAATGTCGCCTGAGAACACCAGCACGGCGTGCAGCACGCCGAACACCGCCAGCATGATCATGCGTCGCCAATGTCTGCGGCTGGCATCCGCGCCCGCGCGTTCCGCGGCGCAGTACTGGATCTGCATGCCCCATCCGAACAGGAAAGAGAACAGGATGAAGAACTTGGCTTCAAAGAAGACGGCTGTGACTATGGCGGCGAACTGATCCGGCCCGGTCGGCGCCTGAGTGAGGGTCTGCGATGCGGGCAGCGCCATATAGGGCAGGTTCACGACACAGATGCCGATCAACGCTGCGGTGCGTAAGGTGTCGACGATGGCGTTGCGATCCGGCGTGATCATGAAGAACTCCAATTGAGCAGTGGCTCAACTTTATTGAGCCGCTGCTCAATGGTCAATGAGGTCTGTATGAACGATACGAAAACTTCACGTGGCGGAGGCCGTGACCGGATTTTCCAGGCGGCTGCAGAAGTCATCTATGAAAAGGGATTGGCGGAGGCGCAGACGCGCATGGTCACCGACCGCGCCAAGGTGGGGACGGGGCTGCTCAACCATTATTTCAAATGGCCAGAGCTGCGCGCCGCCGCCTGGGAACTGATCTTTCAGGCCGTGGTCCGTGATCTGTGGCGTTCGCAAGAAACGCCGCGCGACGCTCTAGACCGGTTTCTGGAGGAAGCGTTTGCCGCCGAAGCCCGGCTGTTCTGGAAGCTCTGGCTAGAGGCGGAGCGTCTGGCCCCAGGCGATAAGCCCATCGCCGAGGCGCTGGGGCGCATTCGCGCTCAGATGCGCGACAGGCTGACGGCGTTATTGCAAGAGGGGATGACGAATGAAGACTGGTCCCTGCCAGACCCCGCCGCCACCGCCGTACGGCTGGAGGCCATGAGAGACGGACTGGCTGGCATGATCCTCAGTGACGATCCCGATCTGGATGCATCTCTGGCGGTTCATCACCTGAAGCATTTTTTCGATATGGAGACTGTTGGCGCGAAGCAGACGTAAACCGGTTTTACGCGGCGACTTCCCTTGCGCCAGCTTCCAGCAATGCGCGCAGGCTTTTCTGGCTGATCGCGGTCTCAAACTTCAATCCGGCCTCGTCTTCGCTGGTCCAGATCACGGTCGTCTTCTCATTCAACGCCGGACTGATGATCTTGACGGTCTGGCCTTCTTGCAGGCCCTTTGCGGCAATCCGCACACCCAGTGAAGAGGCATCGACCAGACTCACTTTCCGGGCCTGGCCATTGACCGAAATCTCGGCGTTGTGCTGAGAGGCGTGTCTGGGCTCCTGGCGGCTTTCTGCGGCCGCTACGGCCTGCTGGACGATTTTCGGAATCGAGGAATTGGCGTCATTCGCAGTCGCTGCCATGGTCCGGACGAGACCGGCCATGCTCTCAGCGTCCCGAGCCGAGCGCGTGGTCATCTCAACCAGTTCGGAAATGTCCGAGCTGACCCGGGCAAGGGCCTCCCGGTTCTGCTCGACAAAACTCGAGAGTGATCCGGTGGAGGCGCTCTGCTCTTCCATGGCGGCCGCGACCGAGGCCGTAACCTCGCCGATATTCTCGATGGACTGGGTGATGGCGTTCATCGCCTCCACCGTGGACTGGGTGCGGCTCTGGATATGGGCGACGCGTTCGGCAATCTGGGTCGTGGACTGATTGGTCTGTGCGGCCAGGGCCTTCACTTCGCTCGCGACAACGGCGAATCCCTTGCCGGCGTCACCGGCGCGCGCGGCCTCGATGGTGGCGTTAAGCGCCAGCAGATTGGTCTGCTCGGCGATATCGGTGATCAGGCCAATGAAGTCACTGATCTGTTGGGCGGCCTCATTCAGCTCTTCAACGCTCTGCCGGGACCGTTCAGCTTCGCTGATGGCGTCGCGAGCCAGGGTGTCGCCACGTGTGATTTGCTGGGTGACCTCGCCAATCGCGGAGGAGAGTTCAGACGCCAGTTCGGCCGCGCGCCCGGTATGCTTGACGTTCTGCTCCGTCGCATTCGTGACCTGGGTGGCGGTCTGACCCGCCGCTTCCAGCGTTGTGCGGATCGTATCGCTGCTGGCGCTCAGCGATTGTGCGGCGTCCGCCACGGAGCCGACGGAGTCCAGGGTGGCCTTTTCAACATTGGCCGCCATATCGCTGAGCACCTTGCGGCGCTCTCGCATGGCGTTCTGTTCCGCCTTTGCGCGATCGCGGATCGCGGCCTCACGCTCCTGCGTGGCCTGTCTGAAGGATTGCGCGGTCTTGGCCAGAACGCCGATCTCATCCCCGCGATCCGCGCCCTGAACCTCGACATCGGTTTCTCCGGCCGCCAGCCTGCGCAGGCAATCGGTGATGTTGGCGAGCGGGCGGACCACGGACCACATCAGGGTGATGGTCGCCGCCAGGGTCAGCAGGATCAGAGCCAGGGTCATGCCCAGCATCACAAGGACAGTGTTGCGCGCCTCAGTCCGTCGAGCAGACGTGTTCATGACAATGTCGTGCGCCAGTGTCTCTTCGAGTTCCATCAGCAATTCGATGCGCCGGGTCGTGAGTTCAAACCATTCAACCCCGGTCATGTCCGCCAGCGGAGCGCCGTAGCCGGCTTCGGCAATGTTCTGTCGAGCGGCGTCAACCGCCAGGGAATCCGATTGCGCCAGAACGGCGTCCAGCCGCTCTGCCCAGGGTTCGCCCAGGATTTCGCGGAATTCCTGGAAATAAGCCCGCTGCCGCGCCGCCAGATTCAGGGCGTTCTGATGCAACGCCGGCGAGATGGATCCGGAAGCGTAGATGTTCGATCCCACAGCCCGCTCTATGCCGGCGTTTTCCTTGGCGGACATCAGGTTCAACAGGCCGATCAACTGCGCCGAGACGTCGCTTGAAGCGCCCAGATGAGACAGATCAGCCACGCTGTTCAGCATTGCCGAGATCGTCTGTGTATAGGGGCCGACGGTTTGTCCCATGTTCAGGTTCAGCGAGTCGATCTGCCTGCGGTGCTCGGGAAGCGCCGCCAGAAAATCGTCCACTTGAGACAGGGACTGAGCCAGATCCGGATCCTCAAGCGCTTCGCCTGCTTGCAGACGCGCTGCGGCGTACCGGGACATGGCCGTGTCGGTGGCCTGTCGCTGATCCTGCATGAATCCCTGATAGCTGGCGTCGCCGCCGCTGCCGACAAATCCTGCGGATCGGCCGCGCTCGCGTTGTAGCTCATGGACAAGCTGGCTGATGTCCCGGGAGAACTCTGTCGCCTGCTCAGCGTCGCGCATATTGCCCGCAATGCGCCATTCCTGGAGCACCAGGCTGGAAGAGAAGTACAAGAGGGCAAGCGTCGGCAACAGGGCGGACACGATCATCCGCCAGGTGACGGGGATGTTGGACAGCATGGCGAGAGTCTCCCGGAGTGCTTGCAGAAGCCTTGCCTGCTTGGGTTGACGGGCTCTTAATCACTCGCGCAGGGCGGGTGTGGATTCCGAGCGGGGGCGCCTTCACTCGGGATCAGGAATGTAGTTTCCGAGATTGTCGGTGCGCGTTTCGCGATCGCGACGCATGGCGCGGTTCACGCCCGGCGTGTTGATGGCGTCGCGCCGGGACTCGCGCAAGGCGAGCATGATGCGTTCAACTTGCGAGGGATTTGCGCCGAGCTGCCTGAGCTGGAACTCCATCCGGTCCAGATCCTCAAGAAATTCCGGCGGTTTCTCTCCAAGACCTTGCAGGCCAAATCGCGCCAGATTGGGGGCGTTGGGATTGGGACCTTCCGGACAGTCGCCGGCTTCCAGATTGGCGGCTGAGGATGACAGGCAGAAACTCTCTCGCACCATCTCCCGGACGCCGCCCAGTGACAGAACCACCCGGAAGTCATCCGGATCCAGCCGGGTTTCCGCGCGGGCCAGAATATCGGCGAAGCTGGGCGGCGGAACGGAAGCGCTCCCGTCAACAGGGCGTTGCTGGGTCGTGGCCACGGGGGCGTCCGGACGGGAGGCGCTGGCCGCGGCGGGGCTGGGCGCGCCGGGTGAAGGCCGCAAAGCGTCTGAAGACTCATCGGACGCGATTGCAAGACCGTCCGGAGAGAGGGCGGGCTCCGGTTCGGACTGACCGACAGGCTCTGTGTCCGGGGTTTCGGGCGCGGCGGGCGGAGCCGCGATTTCGGCGGTCTGATCCTCGGTCACAGGCGCCGGGGTCTCACGCACAGGCTCGCGCGTCTCTTCACTGAGCGGGGGTTCGACCAGCTGGGCGTCGCTCTGAGCATCAGGCGCGCTGATAGTGTAAAAGCGCACATCCAGCCGCTCCACATCCCCATGGATACGCAGCAACTCACCCGGCGGGGTGCTGAGAAGCAGCGCGATCAGTCCCGCATGCAGTCCCAGGGCCAGACCGTAGGGCAGGCTGCGCCGTGTCGCATCGCTGAGCCGGTCGCGGCTGAGGGCGGGAGACATGAGGGAAGACCGGCTCACGACCCAACAGATGAGGCCATTGCGCCGGGCTTTCAATCGTCAATCAGTCAGACACTGTGCTCTGGACGACGCTCTGGTAACTGTCGCTTGAGACGTAAAGCGATTCCGCGCTGGCCGGTCCGGCGTGGAAGGTCCAGCCAATGGCGAGCAGACACAGGGCGGCAAGGCATAATCCCAAGAGGCCTGCGCTGGATGTGTCGTGCTTCATGGTGCGGCCTCCCTGCTGTCGGTTTGATGAACCGGCGATGAATCAACTCTCACGCGATGTCGGGGCGCGTCTGGGGCTCAAATCGGGCGCTGGCGTGATCAAATGTGTTGATTTGCGGGCAAGGCGGTTGTCCGCCGCGAAGAGGGGCGTAGGGTGTCGGCGAGACAGCCGAGGACGCCAACATGTTGACCGCCTATCTGGGACCTGAAGGCAGTTTCACCCACCAGGCGGCTCTGGCCCTGGCGCCTCAACCCACCCATCTCGATCCGAAACCCGATCTCGTGTCCGTGCTGGAGGCCTTGCGCTCTGGCGCGGCGCGCTATGCCGTCGCCGCCATTGACAGCGCTGCAGGGCCCATTGCCGAGACCGTCGCTGCGATCGAGGCGGGGTGGGCCGAGCGCCTGGGCGAGCATGCGATCGCCGTGAGTTTCGACCTGTATCGCAGACTGGATGACGACACGCCGCTGATCGGTCTGGCTGGACATGAAAAAGCCCTGGCGCAGCTGAGCGCCTATATCGACAACAAGCGCTTGCTTACGCGGGTGTTTGCTTCGAATACTGCCGGCCTGGCGGGGATCGCGGCTGAGTCCGAGCCGGGCTGGGGCGCCGTGGGGCCGGCCGGGCTGGGATCGGCCTATGGATTGCGGGTGGCCGAGCGCGCCCTTGAGGCGCCGACGCAGCTGGTGACTCGCTTTGTTTTATTGCAGCGTAAGTCGGCATGATGCGCCGCAGCGAAGATTTTGATCGAGGAGATTTCCATGTCCGCTTCCGCCTCTGACCTGTTCCGGTCTTCTGAAGCGCTTGCACGCGTACAGCCGTCTGCGACCATTGCGGTCAGCCAGAAGGCGCGCCAGCTGAAAGCGGAAGGCAAGGACGTCATTGGCCTGGGCGCGGGCGAGCCCGATTTCGATACGCCTGATCATATCAAGGAAGCGGCGATCAACGCCATTCGCACTGGCCAGACCAAATACACCAATGTGGACGGCATTCCGGAGCTCAAGGACGCGATCTGCGCCAAGTTCAAGCGCGATAACGGCCTGGACTACAAACCGTCCCAGGTGAACGTGTCGCCGGGCGGCAAGCCGGTTATCTATAACGCTTTCCTCGCCACGCTCGATCCGGGCGACGAGGTGGTGATCCCCGCGCCGTACTGGGTGAGCTATCCTGAAATGGCGGTGATGTGCGGCGGTACGCCCGTCTTCGCGTCCGCCGGCGTCGAGGACGGTTTCAAGCTGACGCCGGAAGCCCTGGAAAACGCCATCACGCCGAAGACGCGCTGGGTGCTGCTCAACTCGCCCTCCAACCCCACCGGCGCCGCCTACACGGCGGACGATCTCAAAGGGCTGGCAGAGGTGCTGGAGCGACATCCTCATGTGCTCATCCTGACCGACGACATGTATGAGCACCTTGTCTATGACGACTTTGAATTCGCCACCATCGCTCAGGTCGCGCCGAACCTTTATGACCGCACCCTGACGATGAACGGCGTGTCGAAAGCCTACGCCATGACCGGTTGGCGCATTGGTTACGCCGCCGGGCCGGAGAAGCTCATCAAGGCCATGGCCAAGGTGATGAGCCAGACCACCTCCAACCCCTGCTCGATCAGCCAGTGGGCCTCGGTTGCGGCGCTCAACGGCGATCACAGCTTCCTTAAGCCGCGCAACGCCGCGTTCAAGACGCGCCGGGATTCCATGCTCAGCAAGTTCGAGACGGCGCCGGGTCTGATCGCGCCGACGCCGGAGGGCGCCTTCTACATCTTCGCCGATTGCGGCGGGCTGATCGGCAAGACCTCCCAGGGCGGGCATTTCCTCAAGACCGATCTTGATGTCTGCGAGGCGCTGCTGACCGAAGAGGGCGTGGCCGTGGTGCCGGGCACCGCTTTTGGCGCATCGGCCGGGTTCCGCTTGTCTTACGCCACCGATGATGCCGCACTGGAAGAAGCCGGAAAGCGTATTGTCCGCTTCTGTCAGGCCGCCGTTGGCGAATAGACAAAATCTATAGCTCTGTTCGAGAAACTCAGTTGGCGTTTGTGAGGCTTCATCCCCACATTCTCCTTATGGGTTTTTTACCGCAAAGGAGGCGGCAATGGACATCAATATGGGCCTGAGCAAGGAGCAGCGCGAAACCATGGCCAAAGCGGTCACGGCTTTGCTGGCTGACACCTATGCACTCTATTTCAAGACGCACGCCTATCACTGGAACGTCACCGGCCCGCGCTTCCACGATCTTCACGCCATGTTTGAAGAGCAATACACCGCGCTCTGGACCGCGACCGACGAGATCGCCGAGCGAATTCGGGCGCTGGGCGTTCTGGCCCCGATCTCCTATGACGAGATGGCCGCATCGGCGAAGATCAAGCATGACGGCTCGACCCCGGACGCCAACACCATGGTCGCCAATCTGGTGGCGGGCCACGAACAGGTCGTCCGTACAGCGCGCGAGGCGCTGAAGCTGGCTGAAGAGCATGGGGACGAGGCGACGGCCGATCTGGTCGCGCCGCGCATCACCGAGCATGAGAAGACCGCTTGGATGCTGCGCGCCACCCTGGGCTAGGCGCTGCTCATTGCAATCAAGAAAAACCCCGCCAGCGCTTGCACTGGCGGGGTTCTTTGTGACGTGCGCTCGAGGGGGAGGGTGCGCACGTCCATGACGTTCGGAGCGGCTGAAAAAGCCTTATATAAAAAGAAAAGAGCTGGCCCCGCGTCGGCGGTGACCAGCTCAGTTTAGCATACCTAATCGGGGAGGAGACGGTATGCGCTAAAAGGGGAAAGCAGATGAAGCACCCGCTGTCGGGGGGCTATATGCCTCCTTCGCGCATGCCGCACAACAGCCCCTTCGCCATAGCCGTTATGCGTTTTTGCGGACCTGCAACAATTGCGTCAGGTCATTGCCGCATTGCTGTCGCAATTGGCTCAAAGCGTCTCGAAATGGGACGAAAATCCTACTCTCGCCAGAGTTTGACCTCTTCCATGATGAAATCGCGGAAGGCTTTCACCCGGCGCGAGGCGCGCAATTCTTCAGGAAAAATGAGATAGACCTCGAAGGGCGGGCCCTCGATCTCATCAAACAGGCGTTTGAGCCGGTCATTCTCGCGCGCCACATAATCGGGCAGGCCCACAAGTCCCAGCCCGGCTTCGGCCAGACGCATCATGCCGTGAATGGTGCTGGCTTCGGCGAGCGCTTCGCGCGGCTTCTGCCCGGGCTCCCGCCCCAGATCCAGATGCCAGTTCAGATTGGGGATGGGCGCCAGATTGCGCGGCCCGTAGCCGACAAAGTCATGCCGGTCGAGATCCTCAAAGCTGTCCGGCGCGCCCTTGCGCTCGAGATAGGCGTCAGACGCGTAAAGATGCTGGTCCACGACCATCAGCTTGCGCTGGATCAGATCGTTCTGGGTCGCGGCCCAGGGACGAAGGGCGACATCGGCTTCGAGGTTTGAAATATCGAGCTCGTGATCGACCAGGAGCAGGCGCACGCGGATTTGCGGGAAGAGCGCATTGAAGCGCGCCAGACGCGGCGCCAGCCAGGTCGCCCCCATGGCGGTCGGCGCGGTGACGCGCAACAGGCCGCTGGGCTCGTCGCGGCAGTCCAGCACATTGGCTTCAGCCAGCGCGATCTTGCCCGCCACGTCCTTGCTGGCTTCAAACAGCACCCGGCCCGGCTCGGTCAGAAGAAGGCCGCGGGTATGGCGGTGAAACAGCTTCACCCCCAGCTCGCCTTCCAGCGCCGAAATCTGGCGACTGACGGCCGATTGCGACAGGGCCAGCGATTCCGCCGCGCCCGTCAGTGACCCCACCTCCGCCGCGGCGTGGAAGGTTTTGAGCTTGTCCCAGTCCATGTCGGGCCTTCTACAATCTGATGGTCATGCCGTCGGCGAGCGAGTTGCGATATGCGCGCCAGGCGGGGAAAAAGCCCAGCACGGCGGCTGCGCCCGTAACAGCGCCGATAATGCCCAGATCGTAAAGTCCCGGCGTCAGCCCCGGCAAGACAAGACCGAAGCGCGCTTCGAGAAGCGGGGCGAGGGCGTTGAGCGCGCCATAGGTGGCGATTGTCCCCAGCCCGGCCCCCGCCAGCGCGATCAGCGCTGCTTCGGCGACCAGAAGCAGGAAGACATGATGCGGGCGGGCGCCGAGGGCGCGCAGGATCGCCATTTCCCGCCGCCGTTCATTCAGGCTGGTCAGGATGGCCGTGAGGATGGAGACCAGCCCCGTGAGGACCACAAAGGCCGCCACAGCGGCGAGGGTGCGCTCGGCCACGCCGACAATGCTCCACAACTGGGCCAGCGCCACGCCGGGGATCACCGCCTGAAGCGGCTCCTCGGGATAGGTGTTGATCGCGCGCTGCAGACGCAGAGCGGCGACAGGGCTGTCAAGACCCACATAGAAGGCCGTCAGCTGATCCGGTGTCAGGTCTCGCGCCCGCAGCTCTTCTGCGGACAGGGTCGAGCCCGACCCGGTGGCGCCGCCAAGATGGATGGCCTCGATGGCGTCCAGCGTCACCATGACCGACTGGTCGAGTGGCGTGCCGGTGGGCTCGAGCACGCCCACCACGGTGAAGGGGTTGCTGTCATGCTCGATGAAGCCGACCTCGCCCATGCCATGGGCGACGACGATTTCGTCGCCGGTCCGATAGCCCAGATCGCGGGCGACAGCCGCGCCGATCACGGCGTCAAACAGATCCTCGAACGGTGCGCCGCTGGCGAATTCGAGATGCCGGCCGCCGCCATATTCATAGTGCTCGAACAGGCCCGGCGTGGAGCCGATCACCCGATGGCCGCGATGGGAATCGCCCAGGCTGATCGGCACGGTCCAGGCGACGCCAGGCGCGCTGGCGACGGTCTCATAGCTTTCCCAGGTGATGTTGTTGGTGGCGTCGCCAATATGAAACACTGAATAGAGCAGCAGATTCACGGGACTGGAGCGCGCGCCGACAATCAGGTCAACGCCCGAGATCGTGTTCTCGAAGCTTTCGCGCGCGCCGTGGCGCACTTTCTCGACGCCCAGGAACAGCATGACCGAAATCGCGACGGTCAGGACTGTCAGAATGGCGGTGGCGCGACGATTGCCGATGGACCGCAGCGCGAGATTGAGAATGGGAAGGCGCGCCATCAGACCGTCTCCTTCACGCTGGCGGTGTTGATGGTCTGAAGGTCAAGCGCGCGGTCGAACTGGTCCGCGAGCCCGCCATCATGGCTGACGAACAGAAGCGCCGCGCCCGACGCCGTGCATTCCTCTTTGAGAAGCGAGATGAAGGCGTCCCGGCTGTCCGCATCGAGCGCTGAGGTGGGCTCATCGGCCAGGATCAGGCCCGGCTTGCCGATCAGCGCGCGCGCGGCGGCGACACGCTGCTGCTGGCCGACGCTGAGATTGGAGGCGCGCTGTGACCAGACCTCTTTGGCGTCAAGGCCAAGGCGCTCGAGCAACCGTTTCGCTTCAGCCTGCTCGCCGCCGGCCGCTTGCGCCTGTTTTGCGCGTTCGTCGGAGAACCGGCAGGGCAGCATGACGTTCTCGCCCACCGGCAGATAGGGCAGCAGGTTGAACATCTGGAAGATGACGCCCAGATGGGCCGCCCGGAATGCGTCGCGCCGGGACGAGGAGAGGGTCTGCATGGACTGCCCCAGAATCTCCAGCTCGCCGGAGCGCGGCTCGAGAATGCCCGAGATCAGGCCCAGAAGCGTCGACTTGCCCGACCCGCTGGGACCGCGCAGGAAAATCCGCTCGCCGGCTTCAACGCGCAGCGTCTCTATCGCTATGACGTCAGCCGAACGCCGCGTGTAGGCGAAATGCAGATTGGAGAGGGCGAGGGCGGGGGGCGCAGTCGTGGTGCTCATGCGCTATTGTGTAACGTCGCCGCCGCGCTCCGCCAAGTGAAGAACCGGTTACGCGGCGTCGGACGCCTTGTCGCGGGCAGCGTCCAGGGCCGCCAGATAGCGTTCGGCTTCCAGAGCCGCCATGCAGCCCATGCCCGCCGCCGTGATGGCCTGACGATATTTGTCGTCGGTCACATCGCCCGCGGCGAAGACGCCGGGGATGGAGGTGGACGTCGAGTCCGGCGCGGTCACCAGATAGCCGCCATCCTTGGTTTCAAGCTGGCCGGTGAACAGCTCGGTCGCCGGGGCATGGCCAATGGCGATGAAGACGCCGTCCGCCTTGCGTTCGGTGACTTCGCCGGTGTTGACGTTCTTCAGCTTCACGCCGGTCACCGCCTTCACGGGCTTGTCTTCGCCCGTCACCTCTTCGAGCACGCTGTCCCAGACCACTTCCACCTTGGGGTGGTTGAACAGGCGGTCCTGCATGATCTTCTCGGCGCGAAGGGAATCGCGACGGTGCACCAGCGTCACCTTGGAGGCGAAATTGGTCAGGAACAGGGCTTCCTCGACCGCGGTGTTGCCGCCGCCGACCACAACCACTTCGCGGCCGCGATAGAAAAAGCCGTCGCAGGTGGCGCAGGCGGAGACGCCATAACCCTGGAATTCCTGCTCGCTCTCAAGGCCCAGCCATTTGGCGCTGGCGCCGGTGGCGATAACCACGGCGTCCGCGGTGTAGATATTGCCGCTATCGCCCTTGAGCGTGAAGGGACGCGCGCTGAGATCGGCCTCGACGATCAGGTCATCGGCGAAGGCCGTGCCCATGTTTTCCGCCTGCGCCTTCATCTGCTCCATCAGCCACGGGCCCTGAATGGGATCGGCGAAGCCGGGATAGTTCTCGACATCGGTGGTAATGGTCAGCTGACCGCCCGGCTGCATGCCCGAGATCAGCAGCGGCTCCAGCATGGCGCGGGCGGCGTAGATCGCGGCGGTGTAACCGGCGGCGCCGGATCCGATGATGACAAGCTTGGCGTGGCGGGTGTCGGCCATGGCCGGCTCCTTCGTCTGTAATGGCCGCGCAGAATGCCCTGAGTCGGACGGCGCGCAGGCGAGCGTTTGAATTGCACCTGATGTCGCCTTCCTAGGCGAGGATTTCAAGCACGGCTTGCGCCGCTCTGTCGGTTTCGTGAAGCGGCTCGTACTCCCAGCTCTCCAGCCGGCCCAGATACGGGCGGACTGCGCCAACGCCTTCAAGACCCGCATACAGATGGCGGAACTTGCCCGGATCGCCCTCCACGCCCAGCCGGTAGACGGGCGCGCCGGTGGCGGCGGCTTCACACAGCATGTTGGTGGAGTCTTCGGTCACGCAGATCCAGTCCGCCGCGGACAGGAAGGCGAAATAGGGGTTCGGGCCGTCCCCTTCATGAAACCAGACCCGCTCGGCCTGGCCATAGCGTTCGCGCAAGGCGGTCGTAAGTGCGTCGGGCGTGCGTCGCGAGACGGTGATCATCAGCGAGCCGGCCTGACGGCGAATGGAATCCACTTCCTCCAGCAAGTGCGTGCAGGCGGCGTCAGTGAAACGGTGATGCTTGCTGTCTCCGCCAATCAGGATCGCGGCTTGCGGGCCGGGCAGGGCTTCCAGGCGCTGGGCGAAGGCGCTCGCGCCCTCGTTCAGCCGTTGCGGCGTGATGCGATTGGGCGAGCCCAGAATATTGAGCACTTTCGGCCCGCTCATCCGGTCATGGCGTGGCGCGATGATCAGGTCAAACAGGTCGGCATGACTGCGCGGCTTCTGCACGTAGACAAAACGGGTGCGTCGCCATTGCTTGCGATGCAGAGAGGCTGCGCGCACTGCGGCCCGCCCGCAGCCAATCCACAGATCGGGCTCGATCATGCCGGCGTCCGGCAGTTCGCCCGTGCGCGGCACATGGATGGGCAGAGTTTGCAATGGTGTCAGACGCCCCACCGCTTCGGCCAGACCAAGCGCCTGATTTTCAATGCCTCGACGCCCGTCGGACACCACAATGCATGAGCGAGTTTCCATGCCCGTCATGGTGATCGGAATGCCTGCATCGTCAAGCGCGAAGGGCGGTTCGGTCGATTGGGAGTTGACGTCCGCCAGAATCGTGCGACAGTTGTAGCGTAGACAAGCGAGGTGTCACATGACGACCGAACCCAATCCCAGCGAGCTTGAAGTGCTCAAGGCGCTCTGGTCCTCCCAAAGGCTGAGCGCGCGTGAAATCCACGACCGGATCGGCGAAGCCCAGGACTGGTCCTATTCCACCACACGCACCGTCATCCAGCGCATGGTCGACAAGGGGCTGGTCCACAAGGATAGCGTCCATGGTCTCGCCGTCTTCGCGGCGGCCGATCGCAAGGTCGATCTGATCTCGCGGCTGGTGCGCAGCTTCACCGCCCGCGTTCTGGAAGCTGATCCGAGCGCTCTGCCGGCGTCCGCCTTTGCAGGCAGCCGCCTGTTGGACGAGGCCGAACGCGCCGAACTCGACGCCCTGCTGAAAGCAGGGGCAGGCGGTTCATCTGACAATGATAACGAGGAGGAGGCAGGACAATGACCCTCATGGATTTGATCTGGACGAGCGCGGCTAGCATTCCCGCCGCCCTGTCCGCCTGGCTCGCAGCTCGCGCGCTGGAGCCGCATCTGTCGCCTCGTCTGGGCGTGCGCCTGTGGCAAGCCGCCCGGCTCGCCGCCTTCGCGCCGGTTCTCGTGGTGCTGGGGTCAGGCTTGATCCCCCACCTGAAAAGCGCCAATGCGCCAAGCGCGCCGGTCACACTGGGGGTGGGAACGGAACAGACTGTGCCAGTCGCCATGCCGCTGTTCCAACCGGTTCTGGACTTCGCTGAGCTGAGCATTTCATCCATCCCTGCGGCGCTGCTGCCGCTGATCGCCGGGCTTTATCTCGTAGGGCTCGCCTTGATGGCGGTGCGGGGCGTGATCCAGCGCGGGCAGATCCGCACCCTGATGCGGGCCTCGATCGCGGAAGAGGGGCGTCTGTCCCAGCTGGCCCAGGTCTGGCGGACGCGCCTTGGCTTGCCGCAGACCCTCGCTCCGGTGCGGGTGGTGGACGCGGTGATCTCGCCCTTCGTGGTGGGGTTCAAGCCGGTCATTCTGGCGCCCGATACGCTGGCGAAGCGTGACGACGCCGAAGCCGCCATCGCCCATGAGTTGATGCATATCAAGCGCGGCGATGAGCGCGACCGTCTGATCGGAGAGGCTCTGAGCGCCCTGATGTGGTTCAACCCGGTCTATCGCGCCATCGAGCGTCGCCTCGCGGCGGCGCGGGAGCTGGCGTGTGATGCGGACGTGCTGGACGCCATGGGGCCGGAGCATCGCCAGCATTACGCCGAGGCGATCGCCGGGCTGGCGCCCATGCCGGCGGTGGCGACGGGCTTTCTCACGGACCTTGAACGCCTGCGCCTGCGTCGGGTCCGGGCGGCCTTGAGCCATACGGGCCGCAAACCGCGGATGCTGGTCGCGATGATGGCAGGCGCCGCTATCTTGCTGGCGGGCGCGCCGTCTTCAGCCCTGGCGGTGATGTTGAGCGGGCAGGATACCGTTCAGATCGTGGAGAGGCGGGTTCTGAGTGAAGCGGTAGGCGAGCGAGTGATGGCGGCACAGGAGGCGGCGCAGGCTGATGATCACCGGCAGGCATTGGACATCCTCAACGCGATCGCGCCGACTTCACCTTATGATCATTTCATCGTCGATCAGCTCAGAGCGCGGGCTCTGTTCGAACTCGATGATCTGCCCGGCTCTGTGGAGGCGTTCGAGGCGGCGCTTGCCAGTGGCGGGGCCAATGAAGAAGAGAGCTATTCGATTGAAACCGCGATTTTCCAGCTCAACCTGGTGATGGAAAACTTTGACGCGGTGCGCCAGTCGCTGGACCGTTTGCTTCAGTACGATTTCCCGATGTCAGGGCATATGAGCAGGACGGTCGCTCAAGCCTATGTGCAGATGGATGAGTTCGAGGCTGCCCTGCCATACGCCATATACGCGAGACAGGTTCATGATGGTGAAGACCGGGACACGCTGCTGCTCTTGCAATACCTCTATGAGCAGACCGGCCGCGCCGACGACGCTACCGCCATGCGTCAGATCCGACTGGCTCTGTTTCCGGAGAACTGATCGTTCCCTTATCCGGAAATGACAACGGCCGGCGCATCGCGCCGGCCGTCTTGTATTCAGAGCCTGAAGGCCGAGCCTATTTCCACTCGACCTTGAGGATCTCGTAGCTTTTCACGCCGCCGGGCGCGTTCACCTCGACGACATCGCCTTCTTCCTTGTTGATCATCGCGCGGGCGATGGGGGAAGACAGCGAGATCTTGCCCGATTTCACATCGGCCTCGTCATCGCCGACGATCTTGTAGGTGCTTTCCTGATCGGTGTCCTCGTCGACCACGGTGACCGTGGCGCCGAACTTCACCTGCGTGCCCGACATCTTGGAGACGTCGATCACCTGGGCGCGCGCAATCTTGTCCTCAAGCTCCTGCACACGGCCTTCGATCCAGCCCTGGCGTTCCTTGGCGGCGTGGTACTCAGCGTTCTCGGACAGATCGCCATGTTCGCGCGCTTCTGAAATCGCGGCGATCACGGCGGGCCGTTCCACGCTCTTGAGGTGCTTGAGTTCTTCGTCGAGCGCTTTATGGCCCTCGGCGGTCATCGGAATTTTCTGCATGAATGTCCGGTCTCGTGATCAGTGCTCTGGCGAACTGACAACTCTGTTCAGCCGCCAGATGGCCCATTACGATAAGATTGCAACGAGCGCGGTTCAAGCTGGCCTGCATCAATCGCCGCAATTGACTTCACCGCGGCGCGTGAGGCGGAGGCTGTCGTATAGCACGGAACCTTCATTTCCAGCGCCGTACGGCGGATGGAATAGCTGTCGATCATCGAACGCTGGCCCTCGGTAGTGTTGAACACCAGCTGGACCTCGCCATTCTTGATCGCGTCCACGATATGCGGACGCCCTTCGAACACCTTGTTGATGCGCTGGACGGGAACCCCGGAGTCTTCCAGCGTCTTCGCGGTGCCGGTGGTGGCGAGGATCTTGAAGCCCAGAGAGGTCAGGCGATGGCAGGACTCGATCATCATCGCCTTGTCTGATTCCTTGAGCGAAATGAACACGGTGCCTGATTTGGGCAGGTTCACGCCCGCACCCAGCTCTGCCTTGGCGAACGCCGCTTCAAAGCGTTCGTCAATGCCCATCACCTCGCCGGTGGAACGCATTTCCGGGCCGAGAATCGGGTCAACGCCGGGGAAGCGCGAGAATGGCATCACCGCTTCCTTCACCGCGATATGGCGGGTCGGCATGGACGGGGTGTCAAACTCGGTCAGCTTGGCGCCGGCCATCACCTTGGCGGCGATCTTCGCGACCGGCGCGCCAATGGTCTTGGCGACGAAGGGCACGGTGCGGCTGGCGCGCGGATTGACCTCGATCAGGTACACCACGCCGTCCTTTACGGCGTACTGCACATTCATCAGGCCCTTGACGTCGATGGCCTTGGCCAGCGCCTTGGTCTGGCGACGCAGTTCGCTCACGGTCTGATCCGACAGCGAGTGCGGGGGCAGCGAACAGGCGCTGTCGCCCGAGTGCACGCCCGCTTCCTCGATATGCTCCATGATGCCGGAGATCCAGACATTCTCGCCGTCACAGACCGCGTCCACATCCACTTCCGATGCGTCCGACAGATAGCGGTCAAGCAGCAGCGGCGCCTTGCCGGACACATGCACGGCCTCGCGGATATAGCGGCTGAAGCTCTCGATATCGCGCACGATCTCCATGCCGCGTCCGCCCAGCACGTGCGATGGACGCAGCACCAGCGGGAAGCCCAGCTCTTCGGCCATCTGGCGGGCTTCCGCCTCGTCATGGGCGATGGCGTTCGGGGGTTGCTTTAGTTTGAGATCATCGAGCAGCGCCTTGAAGCGCTCGCGATCTTCGGCAAGGTCGATCGCGTCGGGCGCGGTGCCAAGGATCGGCACGCCCGCCGCTTCCAGCTCCGGCGCCAGTTTCAGCGGGGTCTGGCCGCCATACTGGACCACCACGCCCAGAAGCTCGCCTGACTGCATCTCGGTCTCGATCAATTCGAGCACGTCCTCGGCCGTCAGCGGCTCGAAATAGAGCCGGTCTGCGGTGTCATAGTCGGTGGAGACGGTTTCGGGGTTGCAGTTCACCATGATGGATTCAATGCCCATCTCGGCGAAAGCGTAGGCCGCGTGACAGCAGCAATAGTCAAACTCGATGCCCTGGCCGATCCGGTTCGGACCGCCGCCCAGAATGATCGCCTTCTTGCGGCCCGTCGGTTGGCTCTCGCATTCCCCGCCGCGCTCATAGCTTGAATACATGTAGGGCGTAGGCGCGGAGAATTCGGCGGCGCAGGTGTCCACGCGCTTGTAGACCGGACGGACGCCGAACCGCTTGCGCAGGGCTTTGACCTCGGTCTCCTCGATCTTTGCGAGGGTGGCGAGCCGCTTGTCGGAGAAGCCCATGGATTTGAGCGTCAGCAGCTCGTCGCCATTTTGCGGCAGACCCAGCATGCGCACCTGATCCTCGGCATGGATCAGGGTTTCGATCTGGCGCAGGAACCACGGCTCATAGGAACAGGCGGCGTGGATCTGCTCCACGCTCAGGCCCTCGCGGAAGGCCTGGGCTATGACGAGCAGGCGGTCCGGAGTCGGGCGCGAGAGGGCGGCCAGCACCGCCTGATGGCGGGCGGCTTCGTCCTCGGCCTGGTCCAGCCCCTCGATCTCGATCTCGTCAAAGCCGGACAGCCCGGTTTCGAGGCTGCGCAGGGCTTTCTGCACGCTTTCGGAGAAGCTGCGGCCCATGGCCATCGCTTCGCCGACCGACTTCATCGAGGTGGTCAGGGTCGCCTGGGCGCCGGGATATTTCTCGAAGGCGAAGCGCGGGATCTTGGTGACCACATAGTCGATGGTCGGCTCAAAGCTCGCCGGGGTCGCGCCGCCGGTGATGTCGTTGTCGATCTCGTCAAGCGTGTAGCCGACCGCCAGCTTGGCGGCGACCTTGGC
>NZ_DJIQ01000034.1:41302-108247 GCF_002433705.1 Oceanicaulis sp. UBA6590 | reverse complement strand
GGTCTGGCGGAGACGATGGGATTCGAACCCACGATACCCTTTTGAGGTATACTCCCTTAGCAGGGGAGCGCCTTCGACCACTCGGCCACGTCTCCACTAACCGGTGTAGCCGCGCTTGCGCCTGCCGATCAAGTCGCTCGGGCGTCTGAGCTGCAGTTTATACTGCAAACGGATGGGAATAAGCGCGGATGGCTTTGCGTTCAGGACAGGGCTCGCCTATTTCAGCGTCATGAACGATATCGTGCTTGATGCTCTCGCCTCGGTGGCCGATCCGGCCAGCGGCGCGCCCCTGAACCGGTCCGGTCGCATTGATGGCGCGGATCTGCGCGACGGCGTCGCGACGCTCGTGCTCAAGCCGGGCGCGGATGGCGAGGATACAGGCGCCTTGCGCGCGGCGATCCAGGCGGCCCTGACCGCCCATCCGGAGATCGAGCGCGCTCGCGTCATCATCGAGGCGGCGCTGAACACGAAGGCCAAGGCTGCAAAACCCGACACTGCGGGAACGGGCGCGCGCGGCAAAGCGCCCGCCAAGGCGATCATTGCCGTTGCATCCGGCAAGGGCGGGGTGGGCAAATCCACGACAGCGGCCAATCTGGCGGCGGCGTGCGTGAAGATGGGCTTGTCCGTCGGGTTGATGGACGCTGACGTCTATGGCCCGTCTGCACCGCGAATCTTTGGCTTGAATGACATCTCGGGCCTTCAGAAGTCCGAACACGGGATCGAGCCGCTGGAAGCGCATGGCGTGAAACTCGTCTCCATGGGATTCTTGGTCGGTGAGCGTGACCCGGTGGTCTGGCGCGGCCCGATGGTGACCGGCGCGATCCGTCAGTTCCTCAACGAGGTGAACTGGGGTGATCTGGATGTGCTGATCATCGACATGCCGCCGGGCACGGGCGACGCCCAGCTCGCCATCGCTCAGGGCGCGCCCATCTCGGGCGTCGTGATCGTCTCCACCCCTCAGACCCTGGCGCTGGATGATGCGCGCAAGGCGGTGTCGCTGTTTGATCGCACCGCGATTCCGATCCTGGGCATCGTCGAGAACATGAGCTTTTTCCTCTGCCCGTCCTGTGGCGAGGGGACCGAGATCTTCGGCCGGGGCGGCGCCCGCGCCGAGGCCGAGCTTCTGGGCGTGCCCTTCCTGGGCGAGATCCCGCTCCATCCCGAATTGCGTCAGGCCAGCGATGAGGGCCGACTGGTGGGCTCCGGCGACGGACCTGTCGCCAAGGCGTTCCAGCGGGCCGCCGCCGGCATGCTGCACGCGCTTGAAAGCGCGCATCGTCCCGCACCAGAAATCGTGTTCGAGGACTAGAGCTCCACGACCGGGACGAAAGCGCCGAATATCATGCGCTTGCCGTCGAACGGCATTTCGCCCAGCGCCTGTATGCGCGGGTCTTCCATGATCTTGCCCCAGCCCGCATCGCGCGTGGTCTTGTCGGGCCAGATCATCCAGGAAAAGACGACGCTTTCGCCTTGCTGCAGTTTGACGGCCTTCGGAAAGGATGTCAGATCGCCGTCCGGCACCTCATCCGCCCAGCACTCCACAAGGGTTTCAAGCCCGTATTCCTTGAAAATCTCGCCTGATCGTCTGGAGAACTCGACATAGGCGTCCTTGTTGGCGTCGGGTACGGCGGTCACTGTTCCTTCGACATAGGCCATCGGCGTTTCCCCTGCTGAACCGGGCGTCAGAGTATCATCCTTCTTCCGATCCCGGAGACGCAGAATGGCGCGCGCTTGAAAAACAGACGCGGGGCTTGTGCCAAGGCTCAAACTTGTCAGAATTGATAATTGATAGCGGGCGGACATGTCTCGCCCGGCGCCACTCTGAGAGAATGAACATGGAAAACTGGTCCCCCGAACAGGTCGACGCCGCCCTCAAAGCCGGTGAAATCATCCTGGTGGATGTGCGCGAGCCGGGTGAGTACGAGAACGAACGCATCCCGGGCGCGCTCCTCTTGCCGCTCTCCACCTTCGATCCGGCCGCCTTGCCGACAGGACAGGGCCGCAAGGTGGTCTTGCATTGCGCAGCGGGGGGGCGCTCTGGCAAGGCACTGCAGGCGTGCGCCGCCGCGGGTGCGGATGTCACGGCGCATATGGCGGGCGGCATGGGCGCCTGGAAGGCCGCCGGTCTGGGCTATTATCGGGTCGAACCGTCAACCGGCCAGATGGTGCTGCAAGCCTGATCCATTCAGGCTCTGAATGCAAAAAGGGCGCGCAAGTCATTGCGCGCCCTTTTTATTTCGGATTCAGGCGTCGGCTATTCCGCGAGGAAGCCCTCGACAAGGGCCGCCGTCTCCACGGGCCATTCCTCCATCGGCACATGGCCGGTGTTCTGCATCAGCACGAGGCGGGAACTGGGAATGGCCGCGTCAAAGCGCGGGCCGTGAGTCGCCGGGATCATGGCGTCGCTGTCCCCCCAGAGGATCAAGGTGGGCGCAGAGATGCGGGCGAGATCCGGATTGGGGTCTGGCAGGGTGTACTGTTCGATCCGCTCGATCAGCGCCTGACCATTGCCTTCCACCCGCATCATGGCGCGGATGCGTTCAAGCTGTTCCGGCGTCACCTTCGAAGGATCCGCGTACAGTGTCGAGGTTGCGTATTGGACGCCCGCTTCCGGTGCGAGGGTCAGATAGGCGCGCATGGCGTCGGGGATGGGCGCAGGTTCGTCACCCACGCCCAGATTTGGGTAACCGCCCGGGTCCATGAGAACCAGATGCGTGACGCGGTCCGGGTGGTCCGCCGCATAGCGCCAAGCGATCAGACCGCCGAGCGAATTTCCGCCGAGGGCGAAGCTTTCCGGGGCGATGTCGTCGAGCAGGGCGCTGACCTGGGCAACCGTATCCGGCACCGCATAGGCCTTGTCATCGCGCGGCCCGGTCAAACCGTGTCCAGGCAGGTCAAACCGGATGATCCGGTAACGGTCATCAAGCTCGGCCGCCATCGCGTCCCAGCTTTCCAGCGAGTGGCTGAAGCCGTGAATGAGAACGAGGGCCGGGGCGTTCTCCGGACCTGTTTCGCGCACGCGCCAGTCCTCGCCCGCAATGGTGACGAACCGGTCCGCCTCCGTCATCCATTGAGACTGAACCGCTCCGGCGTCCAGCGGACGCAGGGTCCAGGCGAAGAATGCGATCACCAGGACCGCCAGCAGGATCAGCCCGCCCAGAATACGCAGCAACATGGTCGTTATCCTCTAAGGCGTTCAGTCGAGACGGTTCAGGAAAGCCTTGATCGGTTCCAGCGCTTCAGGCTCGGTCAGCAAGGGCGCATGCCCCACATCGGGTACTTGCGCCAGCTCCATATCGCCATGGCGGCGTGACATTTCTTCAACGCAGTCCATCGCCAGAAGGTCGCTGATCGCGCCTCTGACCAGGAGCAGGGGGATGCCTTCTAGGCCTTCAAAGAAGGGCCAGAGGTCCGGCGGCGCCACATCGCCATCCTTGACCGGTTTTGAGATGTTCGCGTCGTAGTCGAGAACGATTTCGCCGGTGTCCAGTGCCCGGCAGGTGCGCTTGGCGAAGGCGATCCAGAAGTCCGCGCCGGTCTCTCTGGGGAAGGCCACGCCATTGATCGCGCGCAGGGCCTCACCCGCTTCATCCCAGTTGGCGAATTTGCCCGCGCCGCCCACATAACCCTGGATGCGTTTGAGACCGGCAGGATCAAGTTCAGGGCCGATATCGTTCATGACGACGCCGGTCAGAAGTTTCGGACGCAGGGTGGAGAGAATCATCGTCATCAGTCCGCCCATCGAAGTCCCGATGGAGATGACCTGACTCCAGCCCAGCTCGTCCAGAACGCCGATGACGTCCTCGACGTATTTTGCGGGATTATAGTTCTCGATCTGGCTGTCATAGTCAGACCGGCCACGCCCTCGCACATCAAGTGCGATCACGCTGCGTCCTGATTCGGCGACAATCGGGGCGAGATCTTCAAAATCGCGGCTGTTGCGAGTCAGCCCGTGCAGGCACAGGACCGGCGTCTTGCCGCTGTCGCCCTGGGCGGGATAGCGCCGGTAATAGGTGCGTATGCCGTCAGGGGCGGTGTAGAAGTGCTCGGAGAACGGGGTCATCGGACAGTCTCTGTCGCTTGGGTCTTGCTGGACTGGCGTTGCGCCATGCGCTTGAAGCCGGCCGCGAGGAATTCTGGCATGCGCTCCGTGACGGCTTCCAGATCACTGGATTTGCACAGCCCGCCGGACAGCGCATCGATCCGTCCGGTGTCTGCAAAGGTCAGCACCAGCGCGCCGGACAGGAAGTGATAACTCCAGAACAATTCCTCTTCGGGCGCATCGGGCAGGGCGCGGCGCACCGCATCAAGAAAGCGCCTTACGATCGGGTCAAAGTATTTGGACATGATCGCAACGCCCCATTCGGGAGAGTTGGTGACCTGACCGACCAGGGCGAAATAGCTTTTCCATCCGGGGCCGCCATTGGCGCTGCGATCCAGCAGGGGATGGGTGAAGGCGTGAATGATCGCTTCCAGCGTCGGGCCTTCGGGACCGGCATTGGCTTCGCAGGCGGCCAGTTCGGCCAAGCGAATCTCATTGAGCTCTTCCGCCCGACGCAGCAGGACAGCGTCAAACAGCTCGCGCTTGCCGCCGAAATAATAGGCGACGAGCGCGGGGTCGCTATCCGCCTGGCGGGCGATGGCGCGTACGGTGACGCCATGAAAGCCCTTTTCAGCAAAGAGACTTTCAGCAGCGTCGAGCAAGCGGGTGCGTGTACGCTCGCCCCGGCGCGTTCCTCCGGCGTCGGTCATTTTCCGGTCCTCCCTTGGGCTCCCTTTTAGAGCCCAAAGCCTTCAATTGGCCAGCCATAGCCTGTGTCTATCAGGTCTCAGCGGCCTTGTTGTTTATGACGGAAGTCCTAATCGCTATTGACTTTTCATTCAACGTTGAATTTACCTCATGCAAAAGCTCATAGAAGCTTCCGTTCACAGGGAGGGATTACCCCATGACTATGAAACGCACCATTCTGAGTGCGGCCGCACTGCTCGTCTCTGCGTCCGCCCTGCCGTTCGCCGCGTCCGCCGTGGCGCAAGACGCCGGCACATCCGCGGACACGGTTCGCGATGTCGTCACAGTGACGGCCCGCCGTCGCGAGGAAAGCCTGAAGGACGTCCCGGTGGCCGTGTCCGCCCTCTCAGCGGACCAGCTCGACCAGATCGGGGCCCAGGACATCACGACCTTGCAGGCGATCACCCCGAACGCCACCGTGCAGGTCGCACGCGGCTCGAACTCCACCCTGATCAGCTTCATCCGCGGCGTGGGTCAGCAGGATCCGCTCTGGGGCTTTGAGCCGGGCGTGGGCCTGTACATCGACGACGTCTATGTGGCGCGTCCTCAAGGCGCCGTGCTCGACATCTTCGACATCGAGCGCATCGAGGTTCTGCGCGGCCCGCAGGGCACGCTCTACGGCCGCAACACCATTGGCGGCGCGATCAAGTATGTCACAGCCCGCATGGATGGCGACCCGACGCTGATGGCGCGCGTGTCCGGCGGCTCCTATAATCAGCTCGACTACATGGTGTCGGCGTCCACGCCGCTGTCAGACACTTTCGCCGTTGGCGGCGCCTATGCGCGCTACACCCGTGACGGTTACGGCGAGAACCTGACCACGGGTCAGGATCACTACAACAAGGATGTCACGGCTTTCCGCCTCAGCGCGGAATGGACCCCGACAGACGATCTGTTCTTCCGCCTTGCGTATGACCGCGTCGAGGATGATTCCAATCCGCGTCATGGTTCGCGGATCCTGCCGGGGGCTCTGCCGGGCTCCACGCCGCTGGATGACATCTATGACACCCGCGCCGGCCTTGTGGGCGAGAACTCGGTCTCGACCGAAGGTTTGTCCCTGACGGCGGAATGGAATTTCAGCGACACGCTGACCTTCAAGTCGATCACCGCCTATCGCGAGGGCGATACCGACACCATCATCGATTTTGACAACACGCCGACCCCGGTTCTGGACATCCCGGCCTATTACGCCGACGACCAGTTCACCCAGGAATTCCAGCTGGCCTATGAAGGCGAGCGGATGCAGGGCGTTGTCGGCGTCTACTATCTCGACAGCACGGCCGAGGGCGCGTTCGACACCGTGGCGGGCCTTCTGGGCATCACCATCGGGACCGGCGGCAGCGTGGACACCGAGAGCTACGCCATTTTCGGCGACTTCAGCTATGACGTGACCGATCGTCTGCGCGTCTCGCTGGGCGCTCGCTACACGGAAGACAAGAAGACCGGCGACGTCTTCCGCGCCAACTATCTGGGCGTCGGCCGCACGCCGCTGACCGGCGGTCCGGCGGCGACCCCGATCCTGCTGCGCACCGATTACACCAGCGAGCGCAGCTTCGATCAGTTCACCCCGCGACTGTCGGTCTCCTATGATCTCAATGATCAACTGACCGGCTACGCCTCCTACAGCCAGGGCTTCAAGTCCGGCGGTTTCGACATGCGCGGCGACGCCATCCTGACGCCGGACACCGTGAACGGCTATGAGCCGGAAACCGTGGACAGCTTCGAGCTGGGCCTGAAGGGCGAGAATATCGGCGGCGTGCTGAACTTCAGTTCCGCCCTGTTCTGGTCTGACTATCAGGATCAGCAGGTGACCACCCAGGTCCCGACCGCGACCGGCATCGCCAGCTTCGTGGACAATGTGGGCCAGTCCACCATCTACGGCGCCGAGCTGGAAGGGTCGCTCTTCCTGACCGAAAACCTGACCGCCAACTTTGCTCTCGGCTGGCTGCAGGCGGAGTTCGATGAATTCCTGCGTTATGACCTCGTGGCTCAAGCCTATGTGGACATTTCCGATCAGGTCGTGTTCCAGAATTCGCCCGAATGGAGCGGCTATCTGGGGCTGACCTACACAGCGGAAGCCTTCGGGGGCGACCTGGCGGTTACGCCGTCGATCTCCTACCGTGACAGCTACAGCCAGTTCGAATTCCCGAACCCGCTGCTGGATGAAGACGGCTACACTCTGGTGGACCTGTCCGCCGTCTGGAGCGCGCCGAATGAACATTGGGAAATCGGTCTTCATGGCCGCAACCTGACCGATGAGGAGTATCGCATCGGCGGTTACAACTTCCCGGGCGCCATCTTCGACGACTCGGTTGTGGCCTTCTATGGCCCGCCGCGGACCTTCACCGCGACCCTGACCTACCGCTATTAATCGCGTGTGACGAGGAAACGCCGCCAACCTTGCCGGGTTGGCGGCGTTTTTTCTTTGCCTTTTGAAGGTTTACGCCTTCAGTATGTGGTCAGCGCCGCCAAGGCGGAGCACAACACAAAAGACCAGGGGAGAGATATGTCGACTCAAACCGAGGCGAAGCCCGGAGCTCCACTCGCGCCGCCCAGCAAGGGGTATGGCGCCTGGGTCCTGGCCATGCTGTTCATCGTCTACGCGTTCAACTTCCTGGACCGTCAGATCATTTCCATTCTGGCCATTCCGATCCAGCAGGAGCTGGATCTGTCGGACCGACAGCTCGGATTGCTTGGCGGCATCGCTTTTGCGCTTCTTTATTCGACGCTGGGCGTACCGATCGCCTGGCTGGCGGACCGCACCAAGCGCACCTGGATCATCACAATCTCCCTGGCGATCTGGTCTGGCTTTACCGCCATCTGCGGGCTGGCCACCAATTTCGTCCAGCTGTTCCTCGCTCGCGTCGGCGTTGGCGTGGGGGAGGCGGGGGGTGTCGCTCCGTCCTACTCGCTGATCGCGGATTATTTCCCGCCGCAAAGCCGGGCGCGAGCGCTGGCCATCTATTCGCTGGGCATCCCCATCGGGTCCGCCTTCGGCGTCGTCGCCGGAGCCCAGATCGCAGGCGGCGCGGTGAGCGAGAATCTCGACTGGCGGGCGGCCTTCATCATCGTGGGCGTGCTCGGCCTGGTGATTGCGCCGATCTTCAAGCTGACCGTGCGCGAGCCCAAGCGGGGTGGTCTTGATGCGCCCCAGCGGCCGTCCGTGGACGCCAATCTGGCGGAAAACGAAGCCGTCGCCGGTGAGCCTGCGGTCACACAGGACAAGCCGGGCATCTTCAAGGTGCTGGCGGTCCTGGCGAAGAAGCCGAGCTTCTGGTTCCTAACCCTGGGCGCGTCCTGCAGCTCGATGATGGGCTATGGCGTCTTCTTCTGGGTGCCCAGCTTCTTCCGTCGCAGCTTCTTCTCCGATCTCGGTCTCCAGGATGCGATCATCCAGTCGGGCTGGCTGTTCGGCGCCATCCTGTTCGTCGGCGGCTCTCTGGGGATCATTCTCGGCGGCGTGCTGGGCGACCTGATGGGCAAGGGCTCCAAGCGCATGTACGCGATTGTTCCGGCGGTGGCCTTCTTTGTCACCTATCCGTTCTACATCGCAGGCGTGCTGGCGCCGTCGCCGTTGATGGCGGTCCTTCTGTTCATGATCCCGACGGGTCTGGGCCTGGCCTGGCTTGGCCCGACGCTGTCGGCCTTCCAGCATCTGGTGCCGCCCAATATGCGCGCCATGGCCTCGGCCGTGTTCCTGCTGATCAACAACCTGCTGGGTATCGGCGTCGGGGTTTACGCCCTCGGTGAGCTTTCGACTCTTCTGACGCCAAGCTTCGGTGAAGAGGCCCTGCGCTATTCGATCATGATCGGCGCGACCCTTTATCTTGTGGCCGGCGCCCTGTTCCTGATCGGGTCGCGGACCATCGCCAAGGACTGGGAAGAGGCCTAGCCGGAGTGCCCCGTCCTGCAACGAAAAACGCCCCGGCCATCGGCCGGGGCGTTGTCGTCGGAGCTGTCCGCCAGGATCAGGCTGCTTCGGCCGTCATGGACATCGCCTTGATGAACAGGCTGCGCGCATCGGCGCGCGCGTCATCGCCATCCGCGGCGAACAGATCACCCTTGAGCGCCAGAACGGCGTCGGATTTGGGATCAGCGGTCTCCGCGATCTCTGCGACGAGCGCCACAGCTTCGCCCAGCGCACACACGGGAGCGCCGGCGTGCAGGAAATCCGCGATCAACAGGCGCGCATCCTGATCATTTCGCAGCCGCTCGATGCTGGCCGCGCCCGCAGGCAGCACCAGACCGGTAAACGCGCTTGCGGCCTTTTCGCCCGGTTGGGCGTCGACCACGAAATTCATTTCGTCACCGCCCTGGGGGCGGCCAGTGATCAGGCCTTTTTTCGGGCTGATCATGATCGTCCGGTATCCGGCGCGTTCCGCGGAGCCGGCGATGTCAGTCAGGTCACCCGCGTCAAATCCGTCAACAGCGAGAACCGCGATGTCGCCGGAGGCGCCAAGGTGATTGAGATCGATTCGGTTTTGACGTGCATTGGGTTTGGAAAAAGCCACATGTCCTCCTGCCGCTGTCAGCGGCGCTAAATGAACGAAATAGGGATCGAGAGTATTAGATAGGAAGTCGGTGCTGGGGGTCAAGCTGGTATGCAGGAAAGCGCATATATCGGGAATTTATAATGTGCCTTTGCTTTCGATGTTAATCAGGATCTGACTTTTCCAAATAAGGGCTTTTTACGGGGTATAACTGGCAATTTGCCAATATCATTATTGATTTCGTGGCGACCTATATTGATAAGAAGGGCTCTTGATTGAGCTGGGGCGTTCGGTCGCGTCGTGGGCCTTGCCTTGGCGTGATTAAAGCGGCATCGCGTTCACCCAAGTCTCAAGGGAACCAGCATGACGGAAATCGTGATCCGAACCGCCTCGTCAAGACAGGCGGATATCGCGCGACGCGCGCGGAGCATGGGTGTGGATCAGGCTTTTGTGTCTGATCTGGTTGAGGCGTTCTATGCGCGCGTCCGCCAGCATGACGTGCTCGGGCCGGTGTTTGAAGCGGCGATCGGTGAGGACTGGGCCCCGCATCTGATCACGATGAAGCAGTTCTGGGGCTCGATCGCCCTGAATGAAGCGTCCTATGGCGGGCGGCCCATCCCCGCTCATCACAAGCATCTCGACAAGATCAGGCCGGAGCACTTCGCCATCTGGCTCACACTGTTTTCCGAAACGCTTGAGGATCTCGCTCCATCCTCCGAAGCGGCGGCCTTCTTCCTGGAGCGTGCAGAGCGAATAGGTGAGAACTTTCAAAAGATTCTCTTCAAGTAGCGAAATCTGCACCCGCACCATTGTTTTATCACGCTAACACGCTATAACGTCCTCCGAACTCTGGAGGCGAGCGATGGCTGAATCTGTGACTGAGCCCCGTGTCGGCGGCCCCGAAGACGTCATGGCGCTGTGTGAAGCGCTGCTGACCCTGCGCGATGGCGAGGAAATGCGGCGCTTCTTGCGGGATCTGACGACGCCGGGCGAAATGCAGGCGCTGGCGGAGCGCTGGCGTGTGGCGCGGCTTCTGGCGGAGGGAGAGAAATCCTACCGCGAGATCAGCGCCGATACCGGCGTCAGCACCACGACGGTGACGCGCGTCGCCCGTTTCCTCACCCAGGAAGAACATCAGGGATACCGGCTGGTGCTGGATCGTTTGAAGGAGCAAGGCTGATGACCGAGAACCGTTTGACGCTGGCGGTCCAGAAGAAGGGGCGCCTGGCTGAAGGGGGGCTGGATCTGCTCAAGCGGGCAGGGGTGAAGCTCGCCTATGGGCGGGACGATCTGCTGCGCCGTTCGGAGAACGAGCCCATCGACCTGATGCTGATCCGCGATGATGACATTCCGAGCTTTGTCGCGTCGGGCGCTTGCGATTACGGCATTGTGGGCGAGAACGTGCTGTACGAGGCGCAGAACAAGTCCAGCCGCATGGCCGATCTGGAAATCGCGCTGAAGCTGGGGTTTGCGCGCTGCACCCTGAAGCTCGCCTCGCCGCGGGACGGCGACATCAAGAGCGTGAGTGATCTGGAAGGCAAGACGATCGCCACGAGCTATCCTGCGCTTACTGCAGCCTATCTCAAGGATCGCGGCGTGACCGCCGAGATCGTGGAAATGGGCGGCAGCGTCGAGGTCGCCCCGCGCATGGGCGTTGCGGACGCCATTTGCGATCTAGTCTCGACCGGCGCGACCCTTGAATCGAACGGTCTCGCCGCCTTCGAAACCGTTCTTGAAAGCGAAGCCGTGCTTGTACGCCGCAAGACGCCCTCAAGCGGGATCATCGCTGAAACCGCAGAACGTCTGATCGAACGCTTCAAGGGCGTCATCGCCTCGCGTCAGACCAAGTATATCCTGCTCAATGCGCCGCGAGACCGGCTCGAAGAGGTGCGCGCCATCCTGCCCGGAACCGATGCGCCGACCGTCGCTCCGGTGGTCGGTCGTGAAGATGTCGTCGCCGTTCATGCTGTGTGCACCGAGGCCGTGTTCTGGTCGACGCTCGAACAGCTGAAGGCTGTTGGCGCGCGATCCATTCTCGTGATGCCGATTGAAAAGATGATGGCCTGACATGTTGACCCGAATTGAGTGGAGCCAGGCGGACGCGCAAACGCGTCGGCGTCTGTTCGAGCGACCGTCTCTGGGTTCCGACGCCGTGACGGTGGCGCAGTCCATCCTGAATGACGTGCGCGAACGCGGGGATCAGGCGGTTCGCGAGTATGCCGAGCGTCTGGATGGCTGGGCGCCTGATACGGGCTTTCAGGTTCCGACGTCGGAGCTGAAGGCGGCGGCGGATGCGCTGTCGGACGCGGACCGCGAGGCGATCCTGGCCGCTGCGGACGCCGTGCGGACGTTTCACGCCGAGCAGGGGTATCGCGCCTATGAGGTGCAGACCTGGCCCGGCGCACGCGCGGGTCGGCGGGTCACGCCTCTGGATGTGGCGGGACTTTATGTCCCCGCCGGCACGGCCCCGCTCGTCTCCACCCTGATCATGCTGGCGGTTCCCGCTCAGCTGGCCGGCGTGCCTCGGATCGCGGTGATCGCTCCCCCGCGCAAGGGGAGCGGCGTCGAGCCGACCGTCCTGGCAGCGGCGTTCTTGCTGGGGGTCGAGGAAGTCTATGCGATTGGCGGCGCTCATGGCGTTGCTGCGCTTGGCCTGGGCGTCGCCGGTCTGCCCAAGGCTGACAAGATATTCGGCCCGGGCAATGCCTATGTGGCCGCCGCCAAGGCGCTGTTGGCGCAAAGCCCGGATGGCGCGGCGACTGATTTGCCTGCGGGCCCGAGCGAAGTGATGGTGATTGCGGACGACGCCGCTGATGCTGAGCTTGTGGCGATCGATCTCCTGAGTCAGGCTGAGCATGACGTACTGGCCCAGGTTGTCCTCGTCGCGTACTCGGAGGCGTTCGCCAGCCGGGTTGAGGCCGAGATCGAACGCCTGCTGGGGGGTCTGCCCCGCGCCGACACGGCCCGCGCCGCGCTCGCCAACTCCCGTGTCGTTCTGGTCGGAACGGACGATGAAGCCGCGGAGGCGGCGAACGCCTATGCCAGTGAACACCTGATCATACAGACACGGGATCCGCGCGGGCTGGCGACCAGGGTGCGTCACGCCGGTTCGATCTTTCTGGGGCCCTGGACGCCGGAAGCGGCGGGCGACTACGCCGCCGGGCCCAATCACGCGCTCCCGACGGCGGGCGCGGCGCGCGCCTATGGGGGCGTGACCGTCGAGATGTTCCAGAAAACGACGACCATGCTGGAGTTGACCCAGCAGTCGCTCGAGACCCTGGGGCCTGTGGTGGAAGGGCTGGCCGCCCTTGAAGGTCTGGATGCGCACCGCCTCGCCATGGCGCTGCGCCGAAAGAGGAAGATTGACAGATGAGCGGCGTTTTTGACCTGTCCCATCGCCCGGAAGACATGCGGGCCATGGGCGAAGCCTTGTTGCTCGACCGCCTTGAGAGCCTGTTGGAAATTCCTCAGGCCAATCTGGCGCTCGCCTCCAGTACGGATGAGGCTCGACAAGCGGTTTGGAGCAGTGATCTGACGCTGGCCCACGATTTCGGGGCTGATGGCGTGATCGCACTGGACGAACCCGCCCAGCCAGGGCTCACGCTCTATCGGATCGGCGGTCAGCAGACCCCCATCACCGTGCTCTGCGCCATGGACGCCGAGCAGGCTGCGCTATTGCGCACCAAGCTGAATGCCGTGCCGTGCTGCCTGCTGGAAGTTGGCATGACGCAGCTGAGCCCCGGCGCGCGTCTGGCGGCGCGCAAGGATCGCGAAGAGCGCGACGCCATTCTGGCTGATATCGCCCAGGCCCTGTCCGAAGAACTGGGCGAGGTTGGACAGGTGACGCCTCGGGGGCTGGTCTATGAACATTCCAATCCCATGACGCTCAAGCGTCTGGGGCTGGTCCTCGCGGAAGACGGCGAGGGGCTGGTGGGGCATGTCCGCGACGCCCAGACGGCGCGCGATCTGCGGGATTTCCTGGGTTACAAGGCCCAGAGGCGGATCGCGACCGTGCGCCGGGTCACCAAGGAGACCGAAATCACCCTGAGCGTGGATCTGGATCGCGAAGGCGCTGCGATCGAGACCGGCAACGCCTTCTTTGATCACATGCTCGAGCAGATCGCGCGCCATGGCGGCATCGCGCTGAGCGTTTCGTGCCAGGGCGATCTCGAGGTCGACGCGCACCACACGATCGAGGATGTGTGTCTGGCGCTCGGCGAAGGCTTGCGCAAGGCGCTCGGCGACAAGCGCGGCATTGGCCGGTTCGGTTTCGAACTGCCCATGGACGAGACGCGCGCGGGCGTCTGGATTGATCTGTCAGGCCGGCCCTATGCCGTCTTCGAGGGCGAGATTCCCGGCGAACGCGTCGGGGACTTCCCAGTCGAGATGTGTCCGCACGCCTTCCGCTCGATCGCGGAGAGTCTCAAGGCGGCCCTGCATGTGAAAGTCGAAGGCGAGAATGCGCACCACATGATTGAAAGCACCTTCAAGGCCTTCGGGCGTGCACTGCGCATGGCGGTTCGGGTTGAAGGCGACGCCTTGCCATCCACCAAGGGGGTGTTGTGATGACGACCGCCATTGTCGACACCTCCACGGCCAATATCGCCTCGGTGCGCTATGCGCTTGAGCGGCTGGGCGCGCGCTATCGGCTGACGGAAACACCGGAGGAGGCGCAGGAGTGCGACCGCATCATCCTGCCCGGCGTGGGCGCTGCGGGCCCCGCCATGAAGCGGCTGATCGCGACGGGTTGGGCGCAGGCGCTCAGGAAAGACCAGCGTCCTCTTCTGGGAGTCTGCCTGGGCATGCAATTGCTGTATGACTACTCGGCCGAGAGCGATTGCGAGATGCTGGGACTGATCCCCGGGCGGATTGAACGGCTGGATCCGGGCGCGGACGGACCCTGGCCGCACATGGGCTGGAATACGCTGACGCCGGTCAAATCGGACGAGCCCCTGCTCGAGGGGGTTCCCGCCGGGGCTCATGTCTATTTCGTGCACGGTTTCTATGCGCCGATCGGGGCGCATACCGCCGCCTCGACGCAATACGGAACAGGCATCACCGCCATCGCTCGCAAGGGCCATGTGGCCGGATGCCAGTTCCACCCCGAGCGCTCGGCCAAGACCGGCGCTCAGATCCTGACCAATTTTGTAAAGGGCGCGGCATGATCCTCTATCCCGCCATTGATGTTCTTGACGGGCGTGTCGTGCGCCTGGCCAAGGGCGATTTCGACGCCGTCACCGAGTATGGCGATAATCCGGTCGCAGTGGCCGAGCAGTTCAAGGCTGCGGGTGCGGACTGGCTGCATCTGGTCGACCTGTCTGGCGCGCGTGACGGCGCGCGGCGACAGCAGGATCTGGTCCGCGCCATCGCCGATGTGGGGCTGAAGGTGCAGACCGGCGGCGGCGTGCGCACGCGAGAAGACGTGCACGCCATCCTCAAGGCCGGCGCCAGCCGCGCCGTCATTGGCAGCCTCGCGGTAAGCGAGCCTCAGACCGTCATCGGTTGGATCGCGGAGTTCGGTTCTGAACAGATTGCGGCGGCCTTCGATGTGAAGATCGCCGATAACGGGGTGGCCTATCCCACCCTGCGCGGATGGACCGAGCAATCGGTCACCCCGCTCGCGGATCTGTTGTCCGAATATCGTCTGGGCGGTTTGAGCCACGCTCTGGCGACGGATGTGGCGCGAGACGGCATGCTCGAAGGCCCCAATCTGGAGCTTTATCAGGACCTCGCACACATTCGGGCTGACATGAACTGGCAGGCGTCGGGCGGCGTGTCCTCCCTTGACGACCTGCGCGCCCTGAAGGCGCAAGGCCTCTCCGGCGTCATCATCGGGCGCGCCCTGTTCGAGGGCCGCTTCACGCTCGAGGAGGCGCTGGCATGCTAGCGCGTCGGATCATTCCCTGCCTTGATGTGCGCGACGGTCGCGTGGTGAAGGGCGTGCGGTTCCAGAACCATGAGGATGTGGGCGGAATCGAGGAGCTGGCCCAGCGTTACGCCCATGAAGGGGCGGACGAGCTGGTCTTCTACGATATCAGCGCCAGCCCTGCGGGACGAACGGTCGAGCCTGAATGGGTGGGCCGAGTGGCGAAGGCCATCGACATTCCCTTCTGTGTCGCGGGCGGCATTCGCTCGCTTGAGCATGCCCGCGCGCGCTTGTTTGGCGGGGCGGACAAGATCTCGATCAATACGCCCGCTCTGGAAAATCCCGATCTCATCGACGCCATGGCGAAGGAATTCGGCTCCCAATGCGTCGTGGTCGGAATTGACAGCCGGGTGATCGATGGTGACTGGCGCTGTCACAAGAATACCGGTGATCCCTCCCGGACCTCGACCGAACATCGCAAGACGCTCGACTGGATCCGCGAGGTGATTGATCGCGGCGCCGGCGAGATCGTGCTCAACTGCATGGATCAGGACGGGGTGCGCGAAGGTTATGACATTGAGCAGCTGGCGGCCGCTCGCGAGGTCTGTTCCGTACCGCTCATCGCCTCGGGCGGCGCAGGCGCCATGGAGCATTTCCGCGACGTCTTTCAGCAGGCGGATGTAGATGGCGCACTTGCCGCGAGCGTGTTTCATAAGGCTGTCATCGCCATACCGGACCTTAAGGCCTGGTTGTCCGATGAAGGCGTGGAGATACGGGTATGAGCCTGCAGATCGACTGGAAGAAGGGCGGGGGGCTGGCTCCGGCCATTGTTCAGCACGCCGATACCGGCGAAGTGCTGATGCTGGGCTACATGAACGCCAAGGCGCTCGACGAGACCCAGGAAAAGGGGTTGGTCACCTTCTGGTCGCGCTCCAAGGAGCGGCTGTGGACGAAGGGGGAAACCTCCGGCAACACGCTGACCCTGGTGTCAGTCGCAACCGATTGTGACGCCGACGCGATCCTGGTGCAGGCGCGCCCGGCCGGACCGACCTGCCATACGGGCAGCCATACCTGTTTCGGAGAAGCGCCGGGGCCGGAGATCGGCTTTCTGGGCGAGTTGCAGCAGGTGATCGAGACCCGCGCCAAGGAGGCTCCCAAGGACAGCTATACCGCCAAGCTCCTGTCCAAGGGCGTTCTGAAATGCGCCCAGAAAGTGGGCGAGGAGGGCGTGGAGACGGCGCTTGCAGCCGCTGCTGAGGACGATGAAGCCTTGCTGGGAGAGGCCGCGGACCTCGTCTTCCACCTGATGGTGACGCTGAAGGCGCGCGGCTTGTCGCTCTCGGATGTGGTGGGCGTCCTGGAGCAGAGACACGCCGGCAAGCGCTGAGACTGTCGTCGCAGACTTGGAAAAAAAGGCCCGGTCCGGAGACCGGGCCTTTTCCTCTCTAACCGTCGGTTCGACGGTAGGCGTTCCGGAAGTCATTCCCGAAGAAGATGGCGTTCATCATAAGACGCGCCGTGCCGCGATAATACGCCCGGTAATAGGGATCATCAGCAAACAGGATGACCGATCCCGAGCCGCGGCGTTCGGCGTAGAGCGCGCCCTGGCCTGACAGTGCGCGCCGCAGCTCCTCGGAGGCATACCCGCTCAGGATCGGATCCTCGGGGGCGTAGCGAACCGGCAGGGCGAGCGGGTTGTCGCCGACCGCAAACGCCAGATCACTGGAGCGATGGCTCGGCAGACGATCATCGCGGAACCCGAACGCCAGCGGATGGCTGGTGTCGATCCGGGTGTCGAAGATGGCGCCCGAGATCTGCATTTCCGCATCCCAGGCGGCGATGTCCTCATAACGGGGCGCCGGCGCCGCGTCCGCTTCCGGGGTCTCAAGCTCGGCGATGGTCGCGCCGGAAAGCTCGTGGTCGATCGCCCACCGGGCGGCGTTGCCGGTTGCGATCAGCGTGCCGCCGCTGCGCACCCAGCGTCCCAGAGCTTCAGGAAAGTCATCGCTCAACCGGTTCAGTCGGCCATGGGGCAGGATGATATGCGTGTATCGGCTCAGATCAGCGCCGCCGAGTTCGGACTGATCGATCATGCTGACCGGCATGTGCATGTCATGATCGAGGAGGTGCCAGACTTCCCCGGCATCGCCAGGGCTGATGCCGCGCCCGGTCACCAGCAACACTTCGGGCTTCTCCACATTGGAGAGGGCGAAGCCGCCAAGGTCTGATCCCCGGCTGGTGCTGCCCGAGGTGACCGCATGCACCTTCACGCCGTCCTCCAGCGCGGCGCGGGTCAAAAGGGCGTGGATGTCCTGTGCGTTCACCGGCTGGCGGCGCAACTCGATCATCACCGCGCCGCGTCCGATTTCCTGAGCGCCGCGGGTGGTGCGGATCGTGGTCTCATCCGGAATGACACGGGCGCGAACGCCGGCATCCAGCAGTCGGTAAAGAGCGCGCGGGGCGTAGTAATTGTCCCACTCCATCACATAGCCGAGTGCGCTGGTGTCTGGCGCGGCTTCCGCCATCTCGAACCCCGTGACCACGTCACCCGTGAGCTGGCTGCGGAACTGGCCGCCGCGCAGCTCTGCATAGTCAAGATCGTAGGCGAGGGGCTGGGTCCAGCCCGACACATCGTAGAATTCGACCTTGTTGGTGATCACGCGGGTCTCGAAGAGGGCGCGCACCGTGCGGTACTGATCCTGTCGCAAGGGTACGATGAACGCCTCGCCGGGACGATACTCATGGCCCTGATGGGTAAAGCTCTGCGCCAGCTCTCTCACCTCGATGCGATGCGTCGCCAGCATGTCGATGAAGTCCGACAGACGACCGCGATCGGACGAGCCGAACACATAGGCGCGAACCGCATCGGAATTCGCCATTTGCCGGGTTTCGCCAAAGAATTCGCGCATATGGCCTTGCAGTTCAGCGCGATGGTCGTGGGCCGAGCGGATCAGGGCGATCGCCGTGCGGGCTTGCTGGGCGATCTTGTCGTCATAGCGCTGAACCCCGTACTCGGTCTCCTGGACGATGCCGCGCACTGAGCTCTGCTCGAACAGATAGGGGATCGAACCGATCAGCCCCGGATAGCTCGAGCCATATCCCAGATAGAAGTCATCAAAGAGCTCCTCACTGACATAGACCGCCCCTTCTTCATCCAGTTGGGTGTTCAGGGTCTGGTTGAGTTCAAGATTGAGGTCGAAACCGGACTGGCTCAAAAGCGGGTGAAGCCCTTCGCGCGGTCCCGGCGAGATGAAGAAGCTGGAGTTCTCGCCCATCTCGTGAAGGTCGGCGGCGACATTGGGGCGCCAGTCCTGGGTCGCGCTGACAAGTGCCCGCGCTTCGGGCTGGGTGACAGGCAGCCACTGGCGGTTGATGTCGAACCAGTAATGGTTGGTGCGGCCCCAGGGCCATTCGTAATAGTGCTCGCGATGCTGCGGATCGGCCACGGGGACATTGGCGTGATGCATGTTCGTCCACTGGGCGAACCGGTTGGCGCCATCGGGGTTGATCATCACGATCTGGTGGATGACGGTCTCGTCCAGAAGCGTCTCGATCTCGGCGCCTTGCGCCGCGGCCAGGTGATAGAGAATGAGCGGCGCGGAATCATAGCCAGAGGATTCCGAGCCGTGCACGCCGTGGGTGAACTGGACAACGACCGGCTGATCTTCCGGGATCTGAGCGTTGGGCTCGCTCAGGGTGAGCTGGGTCTGTCGGATCTCTTCAAGCCGAGCCTGGTTGGCGGGCGAGGTGATGGTGACGCGCAGGATGGGACGGCCGAAATGACTGCGGCCGATGGTCTGTACGCTAACGCGGTCCGACGCGGCGGCGACGGCCTGTATGTAGGCCGCATGCATTTCAGGCGTGAAAATGATCTCGCCGCTCTGATACCCCAGAACCGCTTCGGGTGTCGGGATCGCCGCATCATAGCGGGCGTCAAAATCCAGCAGGTCCGCAATAGGTTTGGGCGTGTAGTCCGGCTCGAAATAGGCCGATGCGGCGCCAGCCGTGGGCAAGGCCAGGGCCAGCGATAGTGCAAGCGCGCGCAGCATGAGTGCAGCTCCCCTTATTGTTGTTAATTTGTAACGGTATAGAGGCCACGCCCGTGGTCAAGCATGTCTGAATGTCTTTCCGCTCTATGTTGAGGCGCGCGCCTGCCCTAGAGCAGGTCCGATCATGTCCGCCGTCCAGGGATTGTTCGCCATGCCCCGCCTTGTCCTCACGCATCTGTTTGGTTCTGTCGCCGGTCTGGCCTGGGTGTCCGGGAGCGGTTTTGCTGCGGATGCTCAGGATAGCGGGATCCTTCGTGATGTGGTCGTGGTGACGGGGACCCGCAGCGAAGCGCTGCAAAGCCAGTCCCCGCTGGCGACTGCAGTGCTGGATCGTGAAGAGATCCAGCAGATCGGCGCTCATCATGTCAGCGAGGCGCTCAATCGCCTGCCGGGCGTCAATCTGCATCGCGGGAACGGCGCCGAGCATCTCACTGCGATCCGCTCGCCTGTCCTCACAGGCAGCCAGGGGGCTGGCAGTTTTCTCTATCTTGAGGACGGGGTGCCGCTGCGCGCCGCTGGCTTCGCCAATATCAATGGTCTGTTTGAAGCCGCCGACAGCCTGGCGGGCCGCATCGAGGTCGTCCGCGGTCCCGGCTCTGCGGCCTACGGGTCTAATGCGCTGCATGGTCTTGTGAATGTCCTTACGCCCGAGCCGGAAACCGCGGGGCGCACAGTGTCTCTTGAGGCTGGTTCATACGGCCGTGCCGGCCTGCGCGCTTCGCTGGGCGGCGACACCCGCTTCGGATCGGGCTGGCTGGGGTTGGGGCTGCGTCATGAGGATGGCTGGCGCGATGACGCCGCCCTGGACCGTCGGGTCCTGCAGGCGCGTCTGGATGGCCGCTCCGGTCAGACCGACTGGTCATTGCGGGTCTCGGCTGTGGATCTCGAGCAGGAGACCGCGACCTTCGTCAACGGATTCCGGGCCTATGAGGATGAAGGCGCGTCACGTCGGAACGCCGACCCGGAAGCCTTCCGCAACGCTTATGCCTTGCGGGCGGCGCTGCATCTCGAACGCCCGCTGTCCGAGACGCTCAGTGCGCAGACAGTGCTTTTCGCACGCAGCAACGACATGCAGTTCAGAATGCATTTCCTGCCGTCCGAAGCGCTGGAAGACAGCGGTCACGATTCCGTTGGGATTCAGTCCGCACTGGTCTGGACGCTGGATCGCAGCGTGATCCGTCTCGGGGTTGATGCAGATTTGACGGAGGGCGTTCTGAGCGAAATCCAGACCCGTCCAACTCTCGGGCCTTTTGTTCAGGGCGTTCACTATGATTACGAGGTCAGCGCCCGGACTCTTGCAAGCTTCCTGATGGCCGAGCGGCAGGTGACGCCCCGCTTGCGGCTCGACGCTGGCGTGCGGTGGGAAGGCACGCGCTATGACTACGCCAACGCTGCCCCGGATGGCGTGGTCGGTCGTTATCTTCGGCTTCCGGATCGGCAGGATTCCTTTGACACATTGGCTCCCCATGCCGGCTGGATCTATACGGTCAATGACGTGGTCTCCGTGTTCGGGCGCGCCGCGCGAGGCGTCCGCGCCCCCCAGACCGCAGAGCTCTATCGGCTTCAACCCGGTCAGAGCGTTGAAGGCATCGAGCCTGAAACCCTGGACAGCCTGGAGAGCGGCATTCGCCTCAATTCGACGAGCGGGCGTTACCGGGTGGAGCTGACGGGGTATGTCATGCGCAAGGACAATGTCATTCTGCGTGATGCGGACGGTTTGACTGTTACGGGTGCGAAGACCCGTCATCACGGCGTCGAGCTTGAAGCAGGGGTTTCGCTGACCGATCAAATCCGTCTGCAAGGCGCAGTCAGCTGGGCCGTGCATGAATATGATTTCAATGGCGGGGCCAGTGCAGGATCAGAGCAGATCCGCAAGGGGGCGCGGATCGATACGGCGCCGGAATGGCTGTCAAACCTGCGTCTGATCTGGGATGCGACAGACCGGCTCCGCTTCGAGACCGAATGGGTGCATGTGGGCGAGTATTTTGCGGATGCTGGCAATACCGCGCTCTATGACGGCCACGATCTGTTGCATGTCAGGGCTGCTGTGGAAGTGCGGGACAATCTGTCCGTATATCTCGCAGCAAGAAATGTTCTGGATGAACGATATGCAGAGCGCGCCGACTTTGCTTTTGGGCAATACAGATATTTCCCGGGTGAGCCTCTGACCTTGAATCTGGGTGTCCGTTACGGGTTTTGATCGCTCTTTCTGGCAATGAATTCAATAAATAATGATGCGTTAACAGACTCGCTCTGAACTCTCCGGGCATACGGCTCCGGGATACAGAACCATGCTGAAGAATGCATCCATTGGTCAGAAGCTCTATCTTGCGGGCGCCGTCATGGCGTGTTTGCTCGTCGCCCTGACGACTGTGAGCGCCGTGGAGCTTAGGCGCGGAATACTTCATGAAGTTGATCAGTCACTTAGCGATATCATAGAAATCGCATCGACAACGATGAACTCCTATCAGGCCCGCGTGGACTCCGGAGAGATGTCGCAGCCTGAAGCGCAAGCCGCCGCCATGCGGGTCCTGGGCGATATGCGGTTTGAGGGCGACAATTACTACTTCGTCTTTGATCTGGACCACGTGATGGTGATGCACGCTGTGCGTCCCGATCTCAACGGCCAGTCCATGTATGGCAATCAGGACCCGAACGGCCTGTATCTGTTCCGCGAGATGGCGCAGGTCGCCCGGGCGGACGGCGCCGGTTATGTGGATTATGGCTGGCCGCGCGCAGGGTCTGATGCGCCGGTGCCCAAGCGCAGCTATGTCGAGCTGTTCGAGCCCTGGGGGCTGATTGTCGGGGCCGGAGTCTATGTGGATGATGTCCAGGCGCGGATCTGGTCCAACATCATGGTGCTGGCGGTCGGCAATCTGGTCGTGATCCTTCTTCTGTTTGCCGGCGCCTTTCTGCTCAACCGTTCCATTCAGCGACCCGTGGCGCGTCTCTGCGGCGCCGTGGAGCGGCTGGCGCAAGGTGATACGTACACGGCTCTGCCCGAGCCGGATGGCAAGGAAGTGACGGACCTCACGAGATCGGTCAAAGTCCTGCAGGCCTCCGCGCAGGAGCGTGAACGGCTGGAAGCCGAGGCCAAGGCGGCTCGGGAGGCGCAACTTCGCCGGGCGGAGCAGATCGAGGCGCTGGTTTCCGAATTCGACAATAGCGCTGCGCTGGCGATTTCGGCCTTTGAGGCGGCGGGCGAACAACTGCGCGCCTCGTCTGATGGCATGAAGTCCAATGCGGGCGCGACCGCCGATGGAGCGCGCGTTCTGGATGGCGCTGCGCAAACCTCGGCCGAGAGCGTCGAGGTTGTGGCGGCGGCGGCTGAGGAGCTGACGGCGGCGATCAGTGAGATCAACCAGCAATCGCTGCGCTCCTCCGAGGTCTCGAAGGCTGCCGTGGAGCAAGCGGATCTGACCCGCGCCGACGTGCAGAAGCTGGCGGAGGCGGCTCAGAAGATCGATGGCATTATCCAGTTGATCGCCGGCGTCACCGAACAGACCAATCTTCTGGCGCTCAACGCCACCATCGAGGCCGCGCGCGCCGGCGAGGCCGGCAAGGGGTTTGCCGTGGTGGCCAGCGAAGTGAAAGCGCTAGCCGAGCAGACTGCGCACGCCACCGAGAGTATTTCCACCGAGATCAAGGGCATTCAGAACGCGACCGAAGCCTCGGTCGCCGCCATCGAAAAGATTACCGGCGTCATTGGCGAGACCTATGAGATCGCCACCGCCATTTCCGCCGCCATGGAAGAGCAGCGGGCGGCGGCCGCGGAAATCTCAAGCTCCGCGCAGAACGCCGCAGCAGCCACAGGCGAAGTGCGCTCTGAGGTCAGTCAGGCGCAGCAAAGGGCCGATCAGGCGAGCCAGGGCGCGCGGGATCTCGATCAGGCCAGCGTCGCCGTCGCCGGTGAAGCCCAGGGTCTGAAGGCGACGATCGAGCGCTTCCTCGCTGGCGTGCGCGCCGCCTGACGCTTGCCTTGCACCGCCGGTGCGCGTTAGCAGATCGGGTCAACAATCCTGGAGACCCACATCATGCCTTCCCGCACCGGCGCCCAGCACCTTATCGACGCCTTGTCCGCCAATGGCGTTGAACGGATTTTCGGTGTTCCGGGAGAGAGTTACCTGGCGGCTCTTGATGCATTGGTGGATGCAGGCATCCCGTTCATTCAATGTCGTCACGAGGCGGGCGCAGCGAACATGGCCGAAGCCCATGGCAAGCTGACCGGCAGGCCGGGCATCTGTTTCGTCACGCGCGGACCAGGCGCCACCCAGGCCGCTGTGGGCGTACACACCGCGCTTCAGGACTCCACCCCCATGATCCTTCTCGTCGGTCAGGTCCGGCGCGAGGATGAGGGCCGCGAGGCGTTCCAGGAGCTTGATTACGGGCAGGCCTTCGCCGGTCTCGCCAAGGCGGCGTTCGAGATCCGTGATCCCGCCCGCGTGCCCGAAATGATGATGCGCGCCTTCTCGCTCGCCATGAATGGTCGTCCGGGCCCGGTGGTTGTCGGCTTGCCTGAAGACATGCTGACCGAGATCGCGGACGCGCCCGCAGCAGCGGCTTTGCCGATGGCGCGCAGTGAAGTGTCCGCCAGCACTGCCGCCGAAATCGCCCAGATGATCGATGCGGCAGACCGCCCGGTCGTGATGGTCGGCGGGCCGGGCTGGCGCGATGAAGACCGGACGGCTCTGCACGCATTTGCCGAGCAGATGAATTGCCCCGTCATAACAAGTTTCCGCGTCAAGCACCTGTTTGATAACAAGCATTCCCATTATGGCGGTGAGGCGGGCATTGGCGCTTGCCCCGCTGTCGTGGGGGCGCTGCGTGAGGCGGACCTGATCGTCGCCATTGGTCCTCGCCTCGGCGAGATGACCACCCAGAGCTATGATCTGTTCGATGTGCCCGAAGGCGTGGCGGACCGTCTGGTCCATATCCATCCGGGCGGAGAAGAGCTGGGGCGGGTCTACCGGCCGAAGCTCGCAGTCACCGCCCAGGCTGGCCCCGCGCTGAGCAGTATCCACGCGGCCTCCAGGCCAGAGCGCGCCGCCACGCGCAGCGAGTGGGTCAAGCAGTGCCGCGCCGCCTATGACGCCTGGATCGAGCCGGTCGAGGTGACCGGCGATGTGAACCCGTCAATCATCTGGCGTGAAACGTCCGAGAAGCTTGGCGGTCAAGCGATCATGACCAATGGCGCAGGGAACTTCGCCGCCTGGCTGCATCGCTTCTGGGTGCACCAGTGCTGCCCCAGCCAGCTCGCCCCGACCTCGGGCGCGATGGGCTATGGCTTGCCGGCGGCGATCGCCGCCAAGTTGCATTGCCCGGACCGCCCGGTGATCGCGGTGTGCGGGGATGGAGATTTCATGATGGCGGCGCCGGAGCTCGCCACCGCCGTTCAGCACGGCGCGAACATTGTCGTTTGCGTCTTTGACAATGGCGCCTATGGCACCATTCGCATGCACCAAGAGCGCGCTTATCCGGGGCGGGTCAGCGGTACGGATCTGGCCAATCCCGACTTCAAGCTGATGGCGGAAGCGTGTGGCTGTGCGGGTTATTTCGTCGACAAGACCGAAGACTTCGCCGCAGCCCTCGATCAAGCGCTCAATGCCGGCAAGCCCGCTCTGATCCATGTCAAGCAGAGCCTCGCGGACATCGCGCCGGGCAAGACGCTGTCGCTGAGCTAGATTGCTTTCCAGTTTCGATCTTTGAAGGGAGTCCACCCATGTCCCAGAGTTTTTACGACCGCCTGACCGAGACCCTGTCCGAGATCGAAGCGGAGGGTCTCTACAAGCGCGAACGCACCATCACTTCGCAGCAATTCTCCGAGATCGATGTGCGCGGAACCGATGGCGCCGAGCGCCATGTGCTGAACTTCTGCGCCAACAATTACCTGGGCCTCGCCAACCGGCCCGAGCTGATCGAGGCGGCGAAGACTGCGCTGGATCGCTATGGTTATGGCGTGGCGTCCGTGCGCTTCATCTGCGGCGCGCAGGAGGTCCATAAAGAGCTTGAGGCGGCGATCGCCGACTTCACCGGCCAGGAAGACGCGATCCTTTATGCCGCCGCGTTTGACGCCAATGGCGGCGTGTTCGAACCGCTGCTGGGCCCGGAAGACGCGATCATCTCCGACGCGCTGAACCACGCCTCCATCATCGATGGCGTGCGCCTGTGCAAGGCCAAGCGCTATCGCTACGCCAACTCGGATATGAATGATCTCGAGGCCCAGCTCAAGCAGGCCCGCGAGGATGGCGCGCGCACTATTCTGGTCGTCACCGATGGCGTGTTCTCGATGGATGGCTATATCGCCAATCTCAAGGACATCTGTGATCTGGCGGACAAGTATGACGCGCTGACCATGGTCGATGATTGTCACGCCCACGGCTTCATGGGCCCGAACGGTCGCGGCTCGGTCGAACATTGCGGCGTGATGGGTCGGGTGGACATCATCACCGGCACGCTGGGCAAGGCGCTTGGCGGCGCCATGGGCGGTTTCACCGCCGCAAAGAAGCCGGTCATCGACATTCTGCGCCAGCGTTCGCGTCCCTATCTGTTCTCGAACTCTCTGGCCCCGGCCATTGCGGGCGCGAGCCTCAAGGCGCTCGAAATGGTGCGTGAGGGCGATGATCTGCGCGCCCGCCTGTTTGACAACGCCAAACGCTTCCGCACCGGCATGACCGAAGCGGGATTTGACCTGCTGCCGGGCGAACACCCGATTATCCCGGTGATGCTGGGCGATGCGTCGCTGAGCCAGAAGATGGCCGACAAGCTCATGGAGGAGGGCGTCTATGTGATCGGCTTCTTCTATCCCGTGGTGCCCAAGGGCCAGGCCCGTATCCGCACCCAGATGAGCGCCGCCCACACCCCCGAAATGATCGACCGCGCCGTCGCCGCCTTCACCAAGGTGGGCAAGGAGCTGGGGGTTATCTGATCCAAATTTGAGCCTGACCTGACATCTGTCAGGGTTCCAGGGTGATTTGACGTGATGTAGACCCCGGCTCAAACCGGGAGTTTACATCATGTCAATTTCTGCGCTCGCTCTTGCGCTCCTCACCGTTCAGGCGGTTCCGTCTGATGATCTCGTCATTCGCAATGTCACGATCGCCAGCCCGGAACGCGATGCGGTCCTGGCGGATCAGTCTGTAAGGATTCGCGATGGCCGGATCGTCGAGATCAGCGAGCAGCTGCTTGAGCCGCAAGGCGAGGAAATGCTGCTGGACGGGCAGGGGCGTTATCTGGCGCCCGGCCTGACGGACAGCCACCACCACGTCTCCTTCGTGCCGGGCATGGGCGCGGCGGGACTGCCGCCAGCAAATGAGCATCCCGCTCTGGTCGCGGCCTATATGGCGCAACAGCCGCGCAGCCTGCTCTATCATGGCGTGACGCAAGTGCTCGACCCGGCCCCGCTGACAGGCTGGGAGATCTTTACCGATCAGCCGCATCATCCCGATTTGCTGCGCTGTGGCGAGGTTCCGGGGCCGCATGATGGCTATCCGGTCAATCAGCGCGCGGGCGAAAACCCGGAAGACGCTTATCCCTATGACATCGATACGCCCGAAGACGCCGCATCGGTGATCGAGCGCATGCAGACTGACGGCGCAATATGCGTGAAGGTCTATCTCGAGGACGGATTTGGGGCCGCCAATGATTGGCCCTTGATGAGTGGGGAGACGCTCGACGCCATCAAGGCCGAAGCGGATGCCCGCACCATGCCGGTTCTCGTGCACGCCAACGCCATCGACATGTACGAGATCGCGCTTGATCACGGCTTGGGTGTGATGGCGCATGGCCTGTGGAATTGGCAATGGCCCGAGGGCGATCCGCCAGTAGTGGACACTCTCGACCGGGTTGTCGCGGGTCATGTGGGCTATATGCCGACCCTGCGCGTGATGGGCGGCCTTTCTGACCATGTGCGCCCCGGCGCACTGGACAATCCTGACCTTGTATCCGTGACGCCGTCTGACCTGATGATCTTCTATCGTCAGGGCGGGGCGGACTGGTTCGCCGATGAGCTGGCGTCTGATTTCCCCGCCGACATGCCGCGCGAGGAAATCGCCGGCATTTTCGGCTTCGGCGTGCAGCGCGGTCAGCGCGCGCTCGCCTATCTGCACGGCCAGGGCCATAAGGTGATGCTGGCGAGCGACTGCCCCGGCAGCCCCACCGCGATCAATCAGCCCGGGCTTTGCACGCTTCTGGAAATGGAAGCCATGGCCGCGGCGGGCATGAGCGCGACCGATATCTTCCGCTCCGGCACGCTGACCATTGCCAACCAGTTCGGTCTTGAAACCGAGTACGGCCAGATCGCACCGGGCTTCATCGCCAATCTGGTGCTTTTGAAGGAGAACCCGTTCGAGAGCGTGAGCGCCTGGCGCAGCATTGACGCAGTTATCCTGCATGGCGAAGTCATCGAGCGCGACAGCCTGCGAGCGCCCTGATCAGGGAATGCGTACGGTTTAAGGTGCGCTTTGCGTGTGCGCGTGTCAGTCTGGCGTTGATGCAAGTCAGGCAGGGGGACGCCATGACCGAAACTCAGACTGCAGCGATTGCGGCCGATGAAGGCGCCGCCAACAGCGCGCGACCGGGCGATGAGATGCTGCCCTTCCTCAATAACTTCCACGACATCTTCACCACCATTGGCGTGGTGATCCTGTTCGCGGGACTGAGCCTGGGCGGCGCGCAATTTCATGAATCCCTGAGACTGGAAGCGGGCTCGCTCAGTTCTCATGCCGCCGCCATCACGCTGCTGGCGCTGATCGGTCTCATGGCCTGGGGCTTGTCGGCGCTCCTCGTCGGACGCCAGCGCCGCATCCTTCCCGGCATTGTCCTGTGCTGCGTGTTTGTGGTGTTCGCAAGTCTTGCCCTGAGCTGGATCTATATCCGGCTGATCATGGCGCAGTTTGACTCCGCCGCCTTTGATGCGGCGGTCGACAGCATCACCAGCACGAGCGCGCTGTCGCGGGAGGCGTTCGACGCCATGCTGGCGGATCTGCCCTGGACGATCCGTCTGATGCCCATTGTGTTTGGCGGATCGGCGCTGGTCGTCAGCGCCTTTTACTATTCAAGCTTCCGTCTGCCGTTTGCGGGCGGTTTGACCGGACTGGCGCTTGTCAGCTTCGCCATGCTGGCCTGGCTGGTGATCGATCCCTATACGGTTGTGCGGTTCAATCCGTTGATCAATCTCCTGATGGGGCTGGCGCTGTTCCTGGGCGGCATCGCCTTCGATGCGCGGGACCCGGCGCGGACAACGCGATTGTCGGGAACGGGGTTCTGGCTGCACTTCTTTGCCGCCCCGATGCTGCTATCGGCCGCTGTCACCCTGGCGATTACGGGTGCGCAGGCGGACGGCGAGTCGCCTCTGGGGACAGGGCCTGTATTCATGCCCATGACCGAGGATGGATATGCGCTGCGCGCCGCCATTGTCTCCCTGGTCGTCATCGCCGTTTTTGCGCTCATCTCCCTCCTGATCAACAGGCGGGCCCTGATCGTCTCGGGTCTGCTGACGACCGGCGTGGCGCTGGCTGTGCTGGTCAATCAGCTGGGCCTTGATGGCGCGGGCGTGGCTGCCGTGACGCTGCTGGTGCTGGGCGGCATTGTGGTGCTCCTGGGGGTCGCCTGGACGCCGGTGCGCGGCGTTCTGACGGCGCCGTTCCCCAGCTCTGGCGTGATTGCGCGGATCATTCCGCCGGTCGCGCACGGGCATGAGGGCTGATCCGGAAGCACATCAATGAGGGGCGCTCTTTTCTTTCCGCGCGGGGCGTGATCAAACCGAGCCGAGACGTCCACCTCTCAATCCGGGAGCCCCCTCATGAAAGCCCTCGTCAAAGCCAAAGCCGAAGAAGGTCTGTGGTTGCAGGAGGTCGACAAGCCGGTCGTGGGACCGGACGATGTCCTGATCCGCGTGCACAATACCGCCATCTGCGGCACCGATGTGCACATCTACAACTGGGATAGCTGGGCGCAGAAGAACGTGCCGGTGCCCATGGTTGTGGGCCATGAATTCGGTGGCGTGATCGAAGAGGTCGGCGCGGACGTGACCCGGGTCAGCCCCGGCATGCGCGTGTCCGGCGAAGGCCATGTGGTAGGCCAGAAATCGCGCGCTGTGCGCGCGGGGCGCTTCCACCTCGATCCCGACACCAAGGGTATTGGCGTGAACATGCCCGGCGCCTTCGCCGAATACCTCGTCATCCCGGCCTTCAACGTTGTGCCGCTGCCCGATGAAGTCGCGATGGAGCAGGCGGCCTTCCTGGATCCGCTGGGCAATGCGGTTCACACCGCCACCGCCTTTGATCTTGTGGGCGAGGACGTGCTGATCACGGGCGCAGGCCCGATCGGCATCATGGCCGCCGCGGTGGCGCGTCATTGCGGCGCGCGCCATATCGCTGTGACCGACATCAATCCGGATCGTCTGGCGCTTCTGGAAAAGGTCTGCCCTACGGCTGTTCCGGTGAACACCACCAAGGATGATCTCAAGGATGTGCGCGCGCGACTGAAAATGACCGAGGGCTTTGACGTCGGGCTTGAAATGTCGGGCGCGGAGCCGGCCTTCACCCAGATGGTCGAGAACATGGTGATGGGCGGCAAGATCGCCATGCTGGGCCTGCCCGGCAAGCCGTTCAATCTCGACATGGGCAGCCTGATCATGCGCGCGATCACCTTCAAGGGCATCTATGGCCGGGAAATGTTCGAGACCTGGCACAAGATGCTGGCCATGCTGCAGTCCGGCCTCGATGTCAGCCAGCTCATCACCCATCGCCTGCCGGCGACCGATTTCCAGACCGGCTTTGACGCCATGCGCTCGGGCAAGGCAGGCAAGGTGATCCTCGACTGGACGCAGGTGTAGTTCATTCGTGAATGGCGTCCGGGCGCATTCGCGATAAGAATGCGCCCATGACCCATCCCGTGACCCCGCTTGAATTTTCCGAACTGCCCGAAGCCGAAATGCGCGCCCGGGCGGAGGCGTTTTACGAGACCATGCGCCAGCGGCGCACGGTGCGCGATTTCTCCGACCGCTCGGTCCCGCGTGAGATCATCGAGACGGCGATCCTGACGGCGGGCACCGCGCCCAATGGCGCCAATCACCAGCCCTGGCATTTCACCGTTCTGGGGCAGGGTCCTTTGAGGACGCAATTGCGCGAAGCGGCGGAAGCGGAAGAACGCGCCTTCTATGAGGGCAAGGCCAGCGCGGAATGGCTTGAGGCGCTGGAGCCTTTGGGCACCGACGCCAGCAAGCCGTTTCTGGAAACCGCGCCATGGATCATCGCCGTGTTCGCCCAACGCCGCGGCGGACCGAAGCCGGGCGATGACCGGAAGAATTATTATGTCTCTGAAAGCGTCGGTATCGCCTGCGGCCTGCTGATCGCCAGCCTGCACCAGGCGGGCCTGGCGACCCTGACCCATACGCCCAATCCGATGGGCTTCCTGACCGAGATCTGCGAACGCCCTGCATCTGAGAAGCCAATGATGCTGATCGTCTGCGGCTATCCCCAGGAGGGTGCGCAAGTCCCGCTTCACGCACTTCAGAAAAAGGCGCTCTCCGAAATTAGCGATTTTCGTTAGCGGATAAGACGCGGGCGGCGGATTGCTCCGCCGCCCGTGATGGTTCAGAACCGGGAAGCGTCAGGACGCCTTGCTGACCGTATCGGCGCTCAGCTCGCCAATAAGCCGGTCGAGCGTCTTGATCACCTCTTCGGAAGCCGCTTCCATTTCTTCAACGGCCGCTTCGGCGCCGGCGTAATCGCCCTGGGCGCACAGGCGCGCGGCGCGCTTGCCGCATTCATGCGCCCTGGCGTGCGGCGCCTCGATCGCCTGGAAGGCCGGGATGCGGCCATATTCGGACCGGGCGGATTCATACCATTTGCCCAGACGGCAGGAGCGGTGATCTGAGAGTTCGCTCTCGCTGAGTTTCGTGGCCCCGACCAGCATGCTGTTGAGCCGCTTCTTCCAGAGCAGATGGTCGGACTTGGCGCAGTGCAGGACGAAGTTGTCGATATTGCGCTCGCTCAGGGCCGCCAGGGTCTGGCCGATCGTGGATTCGGTGCCGGCGCTGGCCTCCACCACATGTTCAACACGCTCGCGCGCGCGGGTGGCGCCGCTGGCGATCTCGCTGACAGAACTCGACAGGTTCGTGGTGGCGCTCGACTGTTCGGTGATCAGCTGGGCGATTTCCGAGACGATCCGCGCACTCTCGCGCATGGTGTCCGTCACCGAGTTTACGGCGTTTTCTGAGGCGTTCGCTGCATTGATCCCTTCCTGAACAGAACCGGAGGAATTGGAGACGGCTTCGGTGATGGCGGCCACCTGCTGCTGCAGATGATCCATGCGCTGGCGAATATCCTCGGTCGCTTTCGCGGTCTGGCCCGAGAGCGCCTTCACCTCGCCCGCAACGACTGCAAAGCCACGTCCGGCTTCACCGGCGCGTGCGGCTTCGATCGTGGCGTTCAGGGCCAGAAGATTGGTCTGGTCGGCGATGGCGGCGATCGTGTCGACGATTTCCGCGATCTGGCGGGAGGCCTGTTCGAGATCGGTGACCCGCCCGGTGATGGTTTCGAAGGCGCCGCCCAGCTGCTCGGTTTCCGAGCGGGTCAGACGCACGGCCTCAAGACCGGTCTGGGATTGCTCAACGCAGGCGCTGAGAGAGTCGGCGCCGGTATTGGCCAGCTTGGTGATCGAGTGAATGGAGAAGTCCAGCTCCTCCACCGCCGTGGACATGCCCGACACATGGGTGTCCATCTTGCGCACTTCACCTGTCGCGCGGGCGACGGCGGCCATGGCTTCCGAGTTTTGAACCGAGGCGTTGACCGTGCGCTCAAGCTCGGCGGCGTTTCGCGCCCTGAGCTCCTGATGCAGCTCGGCGAGGGCGCTCGCCGCTTGCGGCGGCAAGCCGCTCAGCTCGGGCGAGCGACCGCATCGTATCTCGCGGATCGCCGTCGACAGGGCGTTGGCCCAGTCAGGTGCAGGCGCGTTCGCCGGTGTGGCCGTTCCGAGAGTGGCCGACGCGTTCGCGTCAGGTTTGCGACCGAAGCTGAGCATGAATTTCCCCGTGTGTTCAATATCACAGGGGTAATACTCAGATGGTAAACGCCTCGTTTATACTCTTACGCCCGGACCGGCCGCGCCACTGCGGTGAAGGACCAGATCAGGGCGATGATCCAGCCGACAACCGTCCAGCCCAGCAACAGGTTTGTCAGAAAGATCGCAAAGCTGTTGTGATGACCGCGCAAGAGCGCAATCACCGTGGGCAGAAAATTCAGCACCACCAGCAGAATCAAAACGTCCATGACCAACCTCCTTATTGTTTGTCGATAAAAGTGGGGATGGCGGGTCCGGACTTCAAGTGACGATCCCGTAAGGTCCCGGACACGAAAAACCCCGGCCTGGCAGGACCGGGGTTTCACGTCTTGCAAAAGGACGCGTGTTATTCAGGGAAGGTGTAGTCCTTGAACATCTCGCGCAGCTTGGTCTTGAGGATCTTGCCCGTTGCGCCGATCGGCATTTCATCAATGAACTCGACGCCGTCCGGCAGCCACCATTTCGGGACGCGGGTCGCCAGATAGTCGCGAATGGAATCCGCGGTCGGATTGGTGTTCGGCTTGGGCTGCACGATCAGGAGCGGGCGCTCCTGCCACTTGGGATGCGGCATGCCGATCGCGGCGGCCATCGCCACATCGGGATGGCCCATGGCCGCGTTTTCCAGATCGATGGAGCTGACCCATTCGCCGCCGGACTTGATCACGTCCTTGGAGCGGTCGGTGATGGTCATGTAGCCGTCCTGGTCAATATGGCCGACATCGCCGGTCTTGAACCAGCCGTCATCGGTGAAGCTGTCCGGGCCGGCGCCGCGATAATAGCTATCGATGATCCACGGGCCGCGGACATGGATGTGACCGGCGGACTGGCCGTCGCGCGGCAGGACATTGCCGTCATCATCCACGGTGCGCATCTCGACGCCGAACAGGAGGCGGCCCTGCTTGAGCTTGATGCCGACCTTCTCGTCCTCGGTCAGGTCCTCGTGCTTGGGCAGCAGCTTGCCGACCGTGCCCAGCGGGCTCATCTCGGTCATGCCCCAGCCTTGCTGCATCTCGACGCCATACTCGTCCTGATAGGCGCGCATCAGGGCTTCGGGCATGGCCGAGCCGCCCATCAGCACCTTCTGGACGCAATCGATGCGTTTGCCGCTATCGCGCAGATACTGCAGCAGACCCAGCCAGACCGTGGGCACGCCCAGCACCTGGTTGACGGTCTCGCCCTCGATCAGGGATTGCAGGCTTTCGCCATCAAGCTGCGCGCCAGGCATCACCAGCTTGGCGCCGGCCATGGCGGCGGCATAGGGCACGCCCCAGGCGTTGACGTGGAACATGGGAACGACCGGCATCACCACGCCGTCCGCGCCCACGCCGATGGCGTCGACGCTGCAGCACGCCATGGCGTGCAGAACCGTTGAGCGGTGCGAATAGAGCGCGCCCTTGGGATCGCCCGTGGTGCCAGAGGTGTAGCACAGGCCCGCTGCGGCGTTCTCGTCAAACTCGGGGAAGTCGTAATGATCGTCGGCATTGGACAGCAGGGTCTCATAGACGTCGATCTTGGTCTTGGTTTCCGGCTTGGTCGCTTCGCCGGTCATTGCGACCCAGCGCTTCACCGTCTTGCAATGCTTGGCGACGGCGTCGACCAGCGGGGCGAAGGTCACGTCAAAGAAGACATGCTTGGCCTTGGCGTGATCGATGATCCAGGCGAGCTGCTCCGGGCTCAGGCGCGGATTGGCGGTGTGCACCACGGCCCCGATGCCGGAGACCGCGTAATACAGCTCCATATGCCGGTGCGTGTTCCAGGCGATGGTGGTGATCCGGTCGCCGGGCTTCACTTTCAAAGGGCCTGTCAGGACGTTGGCGAGTTGCTGGGTGCGCTTGTAGCAATCGGCATACCCGTAGCGATGGATCTCTCCGGTATCGGGAAGCCGAGACACGATCTCGCGTTGACCGTGGTTGAAGGCAGCATGGCGCAAGATGTCCGCAATCATCAGCGGACGGTTCATCATCTGACCGCGTAGCACGTCGTAGTCCTCCCCTGTCACCTGATGCGCGAGGCCGCGCATCGGCTCGTTTTGTTGTTGGCTCTATCAAAAGGCCCGAAAGCGCACTACGCAATCCCTTTCACATCAGTTTCTTGCAGCTGCACAACTCCGCGAAAGGCTTTGTGACCATGACCCATCCGCTTCCCGTGTTCGAAGATGTCCGTGCAGCTGCCGCACGCCTGAAAGATCAGGCGGTTCAGACGCCGCTCCTGATGAACCACGCCCTGAATGAACGGATGGGCGGACGCATATTTTTAAAAGCGGAATGCCTGCAGCGCACCGGCACCTTCAAGTTTCGCGGGGCCTTCAACGCCCTTGCGCGACTGGATGATTCGCAAAGACAGGCCGGGGTCGTGGCGTTTTCCTCCGGCAATCACGCCCAGGGCGTGGCCGAAGCCGCTCGCATTCTGGGGATCAAGGCGATCATTGTGATGCCTGAAGACGCGCCCGAGGTGAAGAAGGCGGGCGTGCTGGCGCGGGGTGCGGAAATCCGCGCTTATGACCGTGAAACCGAGAGCCGGGTCGAGATCGCGCAGGCGCTCTGCGAGACAAGCGGCGCGGCCCTGATCCCGTCCTTTGATCATCCCGACGTCATCGCCGGGCAGGGCACGTGCGGGCTGGAAATCTTCGAAACCATGAAAGCCCGGGGCGAGACGGCCGATCAGCTTGTCTGCTGTGTCGGCGGCGGCGGTCTGATTGGCGGCATCAATCTGGCGGCGGAGGCGCTCTCGCCCCGGACGCGCGTCTTCGGCGCCGAACCCGAAGGCTTTGATGATCATGCGCGCTCTCTGGATAGCGGCAAGAAGGTCGTGAATGCCCGCAAGGGCGGATCGCTGTGCGACGCGCTGCTCACCGAAACGCCGGGCGAGCTGACCTATGCGATCAACCAGCCGCGGCTGGCAGGCGTGGGCGTCATCAGCGATCTCGAAGCGCTGCAGGCCGTTCGCTACGGGTTTGACACGCTCAAACTGGTTCTGGAGCCGGGTGGCGCGGCCGCGCTGGCGGCGGTCCTGTCGGGCAAGATCGACGTGAAGGACAAGACGACGGTTGTCGTTCTCACGGGCGGCAATGTGGACAGCGCCGTCTTTCAACAGGCGCTGTCCAGCTAGCCCTAGCGTCGGTCTGCGCCGCCATCTTCACCGGTTTCCGGCCCGGTCAGAACCGGGGCGTCCGGGCCTTGTTCGACCTGGGCTTCTTCCATCGCGGCTTCTGCGGCCTGGGCTTCGCGCAGGGCGGCGACGAAGTCGTCGGGCAGGGCCGGCAGATCCCGGGCGAACTGGCCGGCCATATCCTCTGTGATGTTGAGCGGCGTGGTCTGCCCGTCGTTCAGACGGGCCCGATAGACCTGCAGGTTCTCGATGATGCGCTGAACGTAGTTGCGGGTTTCGGAGAAGGGGATGGACTCCACCCAGTCGATCGGGTCGATGTCGTCGGTGCGCGGATCGCCATAATTGTCGACCCAGCGCCGAACGCGATGGCCGCCCGCATTATAGGCGGCGAGCGCCATCACCAGCGACCCCTCATAATCGGTGACCACCTCCTGAAGGTGCGCCATGCCGAGGGTGAGGTTGTAGCTGGGATCATCGGTCAGCCAGTGAAAGCTGTAGGGCAGATCGAGCTGACGCGCGGTCTGACGGGCCGTCGCCGGCATCATCTGCATCAGGCCCCGGGCGCCCGCGCCGGAAATCGCCTGCGGGTCGAACTCGGTCTCCTGACGGATGACAGAATAGGTCAGCGCGGCTTCGGGCGCGACGGGCGCGGTGTCCGGCAGGTCGATCACCGGATAGGCGCGTTCGGCCAGGATCATGCCCTGCAGGCGTCCGGCCTTGGCGGCGCGCACCGCCTGGCGGATCTGCAGGTATTCCAGCGCGATATCGGTGATCATCGCCTGTTCTTCCGGCGTCTGCATCTCGTCGTCGAAATGGTACATGAAGACCCGGAACAGATAGTCCGCATCGACCTCGGCCAGAAGGCGCAGGGCCTGGATTTCGGGCCGGGCGTTGAACGCGGCGCGCTCCTCCTCGCTGGGCTGGGGGTCCGGCGGCAAATCGAGCTGCGCCGCGTCCGGACCCAGGGCGAGAATGGCGAGCTGGCCATAGTATGCGGTCGGATAGCCCGCCGCGGCGGCGAAACGCTCTGACGCCAGATCCAGCTCGCCCGAGGCTTCTGCAGCCCGTCCTTGCCAGTAGAGGGCGCGCGAGGTGGAGACGGGGGTCGTCACGCCCTCTTCAAGCCGTTCGAAATGGGCGAAAGCGACGCCGGGCTGGTCCAGCTTGGTGAGCGCCAGCCATCCGGCCAGGAATTCGGCGTCGGCGAAATCCACGCCCCGCTCCATGCCGTTGGCGGCGGCCAGCTCATAGGCGGTTTCGAAGTCACGATCCCGGATCAGGTCCAGGATCATCAGCTTGCGCTCGGTCCACATGGATTCAAGCGCGGCGTCGTTGTCATAGCTGTCGGGCAGTTCGAGCAGCAGCTCGAGCGAGGTGTCGAGCCCGCGCTGCCGGCGCCAGCGGGCGCGCTCATACACAAGACCGGGCGCCGTGCTCAGCGAATCCGGAACGGCGGCCACCGCACTGTCCACGCCATAGGACCGGCTGGCGAGGCTGATGCGGGCTTCGGCCAGACGGCGTTCGCCTGCGGACAGCTCCGGCAACAACCGGCTCGCGGCCGTGCGCTGCCCGGCCCAAAGCAGAAAATCCACCCGTGCCGCGTGGTCTTCACCGGCCAGAAGGTCGCCATGTTCGCGCAGCACCTGGTTCTGATTGGACAGTCTCAGGGTCTGGGTGCGCCAGGCGGTGCGGATCTGCTCGGCGCCTTCTTCGGCCCGACCCAGCTCGATCAGGGCTTCGCCCAGGGCCACACGGCCTTCGCCGGTGACCGGTTCGCGATCCTCGAACCAGGCCGCGATCAGGGCCGGGCTGAGACCGGAATCCTCGATCTTCCATTCCGCCTCGCGCCGGATGGAGTCATGCCGCGGCCAGCCCTCCAGCTCGTCGATGGCGCGATCCAGATCGGAAAAGGGCGCTCGGGCGTCACTAACCGCGACCCGCCAGAGCAGGATATTGTCCGCGACCGGGTTGTCGGTCGTGAGGATGGCCTGGCGCACAGCGTCCCAGTCATCATCATCGGCGTCGCGCATGCCATGACGGAAAGCCGTGAAGTCCGCATCGTCGAGCAACAGGGAATGGTTGGGAACAGGGGGCTTCAGGCGCGGGGACGGCGTTTGCGCGTCCGCAGCGGAAACGGGCAGGGCCAGGGCGAGCATGAGCAGCGCGGCGCGGTACGAGGTCACGGCTAACGTCCTATATTGAGGCCAGATGAGGATCAGGGTGAGGCAAGTGCAAGCGGCTGTCCATGGTTGTCCTCTGCACTTGGCGCAAAACAATGGCGCGCGTATGGTCCGCGCCCGAATTTGAAGTTCCGATGAAGGTTAGCCCCATGTTCAAAGGCTCCATGACAGCGCTGGTCACTCCGTTCAAGAATGGCGCCGTTGACGAGAAGGCCTTCGCTGCCCTGGTCGAGCGCCAGATCGCAGCGGGAACCCATGCGCTCGTACCAGCCGGAACAACCGGTGAAACGCCTGCGCTCACGCTCGAGGAGCGTCTGAGCGTTGTCGAGCTCTGCATAGAGGTGTCGGGCGGCCGCGTTCCCGTGATTGCGGGCACTGGCGTGAACGCCACGGCGGCTTCCATCCAGCTGCAGCAACACGCCAAGGAAAAGGGCGCGGACGCCGGACTGGTCGTGGCCCCGTACTACAACAAACCGTCCCAGGCCGGGATTCTGGCGCATTTCACCGCCATTGCGGACGCCGTCGCCCTGCCCATCTTCGTCTATAACATTCCCGGACGGTCCATCGTCGACATCACGCCTGAAACCATGGCGGAGATGGCGCGCCATCCCAATGTCATCGGGGTCAAGGATGCCACGGGCGACATGTCGCGCGTCACCCGTCATCGCAACCTGATTGGCGACGCCTTCATCCAGCTATCCGGCGATGACGCCACGGCGCTTGGCTATAACGCCCATGGCGGACAGGGCGCCATTTCGGTGACCTCCAATGTCGCGCCGGATCTGTGCGCCCGTTTCCAGAACGCCTGTCTGGACGGTCGCTGGGATGAGGCGAGGATGTTGAACGATCAGCTGCAGCCCCTGCATGAAGCGCTCTTCTCCGCACCGAGCCCGGGGCCCAGCAAATATGCCCTCTCGCTACTGGGATTGTGCGAGGAGGAAGTCCGACTGCCGCTGGTGGAGTGCCCGGATCCGGTGAAGCAAAAAGTGCGCGCGGCGATGGAAGGCTGTGGTCTGCTATGAGCAAGAAGAAAGAGGATGCCGGGTTGGTCGCCGTCAATCGGCGCGCCCGTTTCGACTATGAAATCGAGGAGACTTTCGAGGCCGGCATCCAGCTTGTGGGCACCGAGGTGAAATCCCTGCGCGCAGGCAAGGCCAATATCGCCGAGTCCTATGTCAGCCCGGAAGATGGCGAGGTGTATCTGATCAATTCGGACATTCCGCCCTATGATCATGGCAACCGTTTCAACCACGCGCCGCGCCGTCGCCGGAAGCTCCTTCTGAAGAAGAAGGAAATCAACAAGATCGCGGGGTCTGTCGCCCGCGAAGGACGCACGGTCGTGCCCCTGCGCATGTACTTCAACGAGCGTGGCATCGCCAAGCTCCAGATCGCCCTCGCCAAGGGCAAGAAGACCGTGGACAAGCGCGAAACCAAGAAAGAGCGTGACTGGCAGCGCCAGAAATCGCGCCTGATGAAGACTTTCGGCTAGAGCGTGGGCCGTCTAGCGCGAGTCCACATGGGCGCGGGCGTCGCGGAATACGTCGTGGAACATGGCTTCAGTCAGCCGCCCGGTGTTCGTGTTGTAGCGCGAGCAGTGATAGCTGTCGAACAGCGCCAGAGGCCCGTTCGGCCCGTCCACATCATGGCGCGCGCCATGGGCGAACTTGAAGGCGGACTGTTTATAGCCGAGGGCCTTGAGCGTGTTCTCGTGTGAGACGCGTCCCAGACAGATCAGGGTCGTCAGACGGGGCAGGGCGTCCATGCGTGACGCCAGGAATGGCCGGCAATTGTTCATTTCCGCGCCAATGGGCTTGTTCTGGGGCGGCACGCAGCGCACGGCGTTGGTGATCATGGCGTCCACCAGTCGCAGATCGTCATTCCCGTCCGGATCAAAACGGCCTTTGGAAAAGCCGAATGCCTCAAGCGTCGGGTAGAGAAGATCACCTGCCCAGTCGCCTGTGAACGGCCGCGCCGTGCGGTTGGCGCCGCCGCGGCCGGGCGCGAGCCCGACCACCAGAAGACGCGCCTGCTCATCGCCGAAACTTGGAACGGCGCCGTTGAACCAGTCCGGTTCCGCGGCGACATTCTCAAGGCGATACGCGACAAGGCGGGGGCAGAGCGCGCAATCAGCCGCGGGCTCCGCCGGGATGGTCCTATTCGTCATCGTCGGAATCGGAGTCGTCATAATCGCGCTGACGGCGTTCGCGACCGACCAGCTTGCCCAGATCCTGAAGCTCGATGAAGGTGTCGGCCTGACGACGCAGGTCGTCCGCCGCCATGGGCGGGGAGGATTTCAGCGTCGAGACGACGGAGACCCGCACGCCCTTGCGCTGGACGGCCTCGACCACCTTCTTGAAATCGCCATCGCCAGAGAACAGGACGATGTGATCGAGATAATCCGCAGCTTCCATGACATCGATGGCGAGATCGACATCCATGTCGCCCTTGATGCGACGGCGTCCGGAGTCGTCGGTATATTCCTTGGCCGCCTTCGTGATGACCTTGAATCCGTTATAATCAAGCCAGTCGATCAGGGGGCGGATGGGGGTGTACTCTTCGCTTTCAATCAAAGCGGTGTAGTAGTTGGCGCGAATGAGGCGGCCGCGTTTGCGGAACTCCTCCAGCAAGCGCTTGTAATCGATGTCGAAATCAAGGTTTCGCGCAGCTGAATACAAGTTTGCGCCATCGATGAAGAGTCCGAGCTTCTCGTTCGGGTAGAAGGTCATTTCTATGCCTTTCCAAAAATCACTGAGTGGGAATGAGGCCCGACCGGGCATATTCGTCGCCCTGGGAGCCAATCAACCCTACCGCCGTTGCACGGCCTTTGAAAACCTGCGTCGTGCATTGCAGCTGTTGAGTCACGAAGGCGTTGAGGTCCAGTCATGCTCGCGACCCTGGCGCACGCCGGCCTGGCCGGATCCGGACCAGCCTCCTTTCCTCAACGCGGCGGCCCAGATTGACTGGCCAGAGGATGATCCTGAGCGTCTCCTGCAGATCCTGCACGGTGTGGAAACGGCTTGCGGCCGGGTGCGTTCCACTCCGAATGCGCCCAGAACACTGGATCTGGACCTGATTGACTTCAGGGCAAGCCTCCGCACGCCGGAATCATCTGACGGACTGGTTCTGCCGCACCCGCGCGCAACCGCGCGCGCCTTTGTGCTCTTGCCTCTGCGGGAAATTGCGCCACACTGGCGCTGTCCGGTTTCAGCCGATCCGATCGATCGTCTTATCGGACGGCTCAGCTGGGAGGACCGCAAGGGCTGTCGCCCTGCGGGCGGGGTGTTGCATGCTGCGACGCACAGGTTGAAGCGCGCGTCCAGTTAAGCTATCAGCATTCTTTCAACTCTTACGTATTCAAGGAGCGCCCCCCGGCATGGCTCGCGTTACCGTCGAAGATTGCATTGACAAGGTCGATAACCGGTTCCGTCTGGTTCTTCTGGCCGCGCATCGCGCCCGTAACATCTCCGCCGGCGCGGAGCTGACCCTGGATCGCGACAACGACAAGAACCCGGTCGTCGCCCTGCGTGAGATTGCTGACGAGAAGCTGGACCTTGAGACCCTGGGCGAAAGCCTGGTGTCCGGTCTGCAGCGCGTCATCCCCTCTGACGATGACGAGGGCGGCATCGAGGAACGCGTGCCGCAAACCGAAGCGCCCGCTGCTCCGGCTCTCCCGGCGCCGGAGATGGACGAAACCGCCATGCTCAAGGCGCTGCAGTCTGACCGTGACGGTCCGGCCGACGGCCGACTTTAAGCCTCATGAGTGCGCTGGCGTCTCCGTCTGCGCTCGCTTCCGCCGACGCAATCCCGAGCGCCGACGATCTGGTTGCGCGCGTTCAGGCGTATTACCCTCAGGCTGACGCGGAGCTGATCCGTCGCGCCTACGATTTTGCGCGCGACAGCCATGAGGGTCAGACGCGCCAGTCCGGGCAGCCCTACTATTCCCACGTCGTCGCGGTCGCCATGTTGCTGGCGGAGCTGCGCCTTGACGTGGCGACGGTGTGCACGGGGCTCCTGCACGACACGGTCGAGGACACGCCGGCGACGCTTGAGGACATCGAGCGTCTTTTCGGATCCGATGTGGCCAAGCTGGTCGACGGCGTCACCAAGCTGGGGCAGATGGAGCTCGCCTCCAAGCGCACCAAGCAGGCTGAAAACCTCCAGAAGCTGGTCGTGGCGATCACCCGTGATGTCCGGGTGCTTCTCGTCAAGCTGTGCGACCGCCTGCACAACATGCGTACGCTGCATTATGTGCCCAAGCCGGAAAAGCGTGAGCGCATCGCGCTGGAGACCCTTGAAATCTATGCGCCCCTTGCGCGACGCATTGGTGTGAACCGGGTCTGCGTCGAGCTCGAGAACCTGTCCTTCAAGAACGTCAATCCGGCCGCCTATGAGTCTGTCACCCGCCGCCTGACCGAATTGCGCGAAACCCGCGCGGATGCTGTGGCCATCGTGTCCTCGACGCTGTCAGAGCGACTGACCGAGGCGGGCATCGAATGCCGCGTCTTCGGCCGTGAGAAACGGCCCTATTCGATCTGGCGAAAGCTTGAGAAGAAGGGCGTCTCCTTCGACGATATCGCCGACATCTACGCCTTCCGGATCCTCACCGAGACCCCGGAAGACTGTTACGCCGCTCTCGGCGTGGTGCACCGGACCTGGCGCTGCGTGCCCGAGCGTTTCCACGATTACATCTCCACGCCCAAACCCAACAATTACCGCTCGCTGCACACCACGATCATCGGGCCGGGCAATATTCGCGTCGAGCTTCAGATCCGCACCGAGGAGATGGAGCGTGTCGCTGATACGGGCGTTGCGGCGCACTGGCGCTACAAGACCGAAAACGGCTATGCCTATGATCCCAAGGCGGCGCGCGAGGCGGGCGGCGATCCGCTGGATCGCCTGCGTCCCTTCGTCGAGATCCTGGAGCAGGGCGGGGACCCGGATGAATTTCTCGAGCACGCCAAGCTCGAGATGTTTTCCGACCAAGTCTATTGCTTCACGCCCAAGGGCCGCCTGATCGCGCTGCCGAGCGGAGCGACCCCGCTCGATTTCGCCTTCGCCGTGCATACCGAGCTCGGCTACACCGCCATCGGCGCCCGCATCAATGGTCGCGAACGCCCGCTGCGCCAGCGCCTGTCCAATGGCGATGTGGTGGAGATCGTCAAAGGGGGCGAGCGCCAGCCGCCTGCGGGCTGGGAGGAGGTGGCCGTTACAGGGCGCGCCCGCGCCGCCATCCGCAAGCTGATCCGCGAGTCCGAGAGCGAGGAGTTCGCTCGTATCGGACGGGTCATCGCCGAGCACGCCTTCGCCCGTGAAGGCAAGGAATTCCGCGAGAACGCCCTGGGCGACGCCCTGAAGCGGCTGGAGCTTGAAACGCCGGAGGCCCTGCTGATCGCTTTGGGGCGCGGCACTGTCAGTTCATCGGAAATGCTCGACGCGGTCTTCCCAGGCCAGCGCGAGCATCGCGGCGACAGCGTTTCGGATCGCGAACTGATCGAGGACGAGAAGGGCGCCCTGTTTGTCCATGGCCGCGGCTTGACGCCGGGCGTGTCCCTGCATTTCGCCGAATGCTGCTCCCCCATGCCGGGAGACCGGATTGTGGGCGTGTTGCAGCCGGGCCGCGGCGTGCAGGTGCATGTGATTGATTGCGAGCGTCTGGCCGCCTGGGAAGATGAGGCCAGTCTTGCCAACTGGATCGATCTCAAATGGACGCCGGAGGCGGATACGCGCGGCGTCTCGGTGGGGCGGATCCACGCCACGGTCCGCAACGAGCCGGGCGTGCTGGCGGAGATCGCCGGCGTTGTGGGCGACGCGCGCGGCAATATCACGGATGTGAAGACGCTGACCCGCACGCGAGATTTCTTCGAGATGGCGTTTGACGTCGAGGTCTTTGACGCGCGCCACCTGAACAATATCGTATCGGCGCTGAAGACCAGCGACCGTGTCGTCTCGGCCGAGCGTGCGCGCCTGTCCGAAGACCCTGCCTTAAAGGAGACCGCATGACCACCGAGGACGTGCTGGCGGAGTTCAAGGAGGCGGGCGCCCTTCTTGAAGGTCATTTCATTCTCTCGTCCGGGCTGCGCAGTCCGGTCTTTTTGCAAAAGGCCCTGGTGTTTCGCGATGCGGCGCGAACCGAACGCCTGTGCAAGGCGCTGGCCGAGGCGTTGAAGGCGGCAGGTCATGGCCCGTTCACCGCTATCGTCTCGCCCGCCATGGGCGGGATCATCCCGGGCTATGAAACCAGCCGTCACATGGCGTTGCCCTTCATGTTCGTCGAACGCGAAAATGGCGAATTCGCCCTGCGTCGCGGCTTTGAGCTCACGGCGGCGGATCGGGTGTTGGTGATCGAGGATATTGTCACCACCGGGCTCAGCTCGCGCGAATGCATCACCGCCATCGAGAAATCGGGCGCCAAGGTTGTCGCTGAAGGCTGTCTCGTGGACCGTTCGGGCGGCAAGGCCGATGTGGGCGTGCCTCTGGTGGCGCTCGCAACCGTGAACTTCCCGGCCTATCCCGCAGACGATCTGCCTGAAGAGCTGGAACGGATACCGGCCATCAAGCCGGGCAGCCGGGGACTGGCCTGATGAGCGCGCCGCGCCAGCGACTGGGACTGAATATCGACCATGTGGCGACCATCAGGAACGCCCGCGGCGGTCTGCATCCCGACCCCGCACGCGCGGCGGCCATGGCCCAGGCGGCCGGCGCCGACGGTCTGACAATCCATTTGCGCGAAGACCGGCGGCATATCCAGGACGCGGATCTTCAGCAGGTGCGACAAGCCTCTGATTTGCCCATCAATCTTGAAATGGCGGCGACTGAAGAGATGACCGCGATTGCGGTCGGCTTCAAGCCACATGCGGCCTGCATCGTTCCTGAAAAGCGGGAAGAGCGGACCACGGAAGGCGGACTCGATGTCGCCGGTCTGCATCACCAGATCGCGCCCGTGGTCCGCCAGCTCTCAGACGCAGGCTGCCGGGTCTCTCTCTTCATCGAACCCGACCCGGTGCAGATCGCTGTGGCGGAAGTTCTTGGCGCGCCGGTGGTGGAGCTGCATACGGGCCGCTATGCCGAGCTCTGGCTCGAAGGCGGTCAGGATGCCGCGGCGGCAGAGCTTGAGCGCATCCGGATGGCGGCCGTCGAGGCGCGCAAGCGGGGGCTGGAGCCTCATGCCGGGCACGGTCTGACGTTTGACAATGTGAAACCGGTCGCAGCCATTGCCGAGATCGCCGAGCTCAATATTGGCCATTTCCTGATCGGCGAGGCGATCTTCACCGGACTCGACGCGGCCGTGAAGCGCATGCGCGCGCTGATGGACGAGGCGCGCGCGGAGAGCGCCCTGTGATTCTGGGCGTCGGATCCGACCTGACCGATATTCGCCGGATCGAGCGTGCGATCGAGCGGTTCGGCGCGCGGTTTCTCGATCGGATCTATACCAGGGCCGAGCAGGCCCGCGCGGAAGGGCGTCCGGGCCGGATCAACACCTACGCCAAGCGGTTCGCCGCCAAGGAAGCCTGCGCAAAGGCCATTGGGGGCGGTCTGTGGCGCGGGGTCAGCTTCACCGATATCGAGGTGCTGAACCTGAAGGGCGGCAGACCGGTGATCACCCTGACCGGTGAAGCGCAGGCCCAGCTGGCGGCGCGCATCCCGCAAGACCGCGCCGCCCGGTTTCACCTGACCATGAGTGATGAGCCGCCCTATGCGCAGGCCTTTGTGGTGATTGAAGCGGTTGACCCGGGGCCGGCTTGAGAGAATGAAGCCCGTATCATGAGTGATCGGATCAAAGATTTTGAAGCGCGCATCAACTACCGGTTCAAGGACCGGGAGCTTCTCGAGCGTGCGCTGACCCATGCCTCGCACGGCGATGGCCGCTCTCGGGCGGCCTCCAACGAGCGTCTTGAGTTTCTCGGAGACCGCGTGCTGGGGCTGATGGCGAGCCAGCGCCTGTATGAGACCTTTCCCAACCTCGAAGAGGGTGGTCTCGCCCAGCGTCTCAATGCGGTCGTCAATAAGTCCGCCTGCGCACGCGCCGCACGGCGCTGCGATCTGGGCGAAGGGCTTCGGCTGTCCGCTGCCGAGGAACGCCTGGGCGGACGCGAGAAGGAATCCATCATCGCCGATGCGTGTGAAGCGGTGATCGGGGCGTTGTATCTTGATGGCGGGCTGGACGCCGCCTGGGCGTTCTTCACGACCTTCTGGGCGGATGAGATTGACCAGCTGACCCGCCGCCCCAAGGACGCCAAGTCCCAGCTTCAGGAATGGGCGGCGCAAAAAGGCTATGGCGTGCCGGTCTATGAGACTGTGGCGCGCAAGGGGCCGGACCATCGTCCGGTCTTTGAAATTGAAGTCCGGCTCGACGGCGTCGCGCCGGCGCGCGGCGAGGGCGGGTCCAAACAGGACGCCCAACGCGCCGCGGCCTCGGAAATGCTCAAACGGGAGGCCGCAGATGGCTGATCAGAATGCGACGCGCGCCGGCTTTGTCGCCATCATTGGCGCGCCGAACGCCGGAAAATCCACCCTTGTGAACGCGCTGGTGGGCCGCAAGGTCTCCATCGTCACCCCCAAGGTCCAGACCACGCGCTTCCAGGTGCGCGGCGTGATGATGCACGGCTCCGCCCAGCTGGTGCTTGTGGACACGCCCGGCGTGTTCGCGCCGCGTCGGCGTCTGGATCGCGCCATGGTGGCCAGCGCCTGGGAAGGCGCGGATGATGCGGACGCGATTGTCCATGTGGTCGACGCGGCCGCCCAGCTGAGCCAGGCGCGCCGCACCGTCGAGGATGTGGAGCGTGTGATCGACGGCCTCAAAGCGCATGAGCTGAAGGCCGTTCTGGTGCTCAACAAGATCGACCTGATCAAACGCGAAGAGCTTCTTGATTTATCGCAAAAACTCTTTGAAACAGGTGTTTACAGCGATGTCTTCATGATCAGCGCAAGCAATGGCGACCGCATCAAGGACCTGGCGGACTTCCTCGTCACCCTGATGCCGGAAAGCCCGTACCTCTATCCCGAGGACCAGATTGCAGACTTGTCCGAGCGCATGCTGGCCGCTGAAGTCACACGCGAAAAGCTCTATCTGCGCGTTCATGACGAGCTGCCCTACGGGCTGACAGTGGAGACCGACAGCTGGAAGGACAACAAGGACGGCTCGGTCCGGATCGAGCAGACCGTTTATGTCGAGCGCGAAGGCCACAAACCGATCATTCTGGGCAAGGGCGGACAGACCATCAAATGGGTCTCCACCGCCGCGCGCACCGATCTTGAAGAGCAGCTTGATCGCAAGGTGCACCTCTTCCTGTTCGTGAAGGTGCGCCCGAACTGGGGCGATGAGCGCGCCCGCTTCAACGCGCTCGGGCTCGATTTCGACGCCTGATGGAATGGACCGCCTCAGGCCGGATCGTCGCCGTGCGCCCCCATGGGGAGACGAGCGCGGTGATCGAGGTGCTGACGGCGGAGCATGGCCGTCATGCCGGTCTGGTGCGCGGCGGTCGGTCCAAGGCGATGCGGCCCATATTGCAGCCGGGCAATCGCATCCGCGCGGTCTGGCGCGCCCGACTCGAAAGCCATCTGGGCGGGTTTGCGGTCGAGGCTGAAGACCTTTCCGCCGGCGTTCTCATGGAAGACCCGCTGGCGCTTTCAGGGCTGAACGCCGCCTGCGCCATGGCCTCGATCTGCCTGCCCGAACGTGAAGAGCACCCGGCCGTCGCCGACGCGTTTGAAGTGCTGATCAGCGCGCTGGAAGACCCTGATCTCTGGCCTGCGCTCTATGTGCGATGGGAGGCCGGGCTTCTGGCGGATCTGGGATATGGCCTCGATCTGCGGCGTTGCGCGGCGACAGGCGTTGAGACCGGGCTGGTCTATGTCAGCCCCAAATCCGGGCGGGCGGTCAGCGCCGAGGCGGGCGAGCCCTACAGGGACCGCATGCTGGCGCTGCCGGGCTTCATGAAGGGCGGCGGGCAGGTGTCCGAGGGCGATGTGGGGGCAGGGCTGAAACTGACCGCCCATTTCATCGAACGCCGCGTGCTCTGGCCCGCTGATCGCATGCTGCCGGACGCCCGCACGCGGATGATCGAACGGCTAGAGGCTGTCGGGCGGCTTTGAGTCCGAAGCAACAACTGTTGAAAAGCCTGCGTCCTGACCTGCCCTGACAGGGCGATCCGCTCCATACTGGGGTGTGATCGAATCACTTGGATGACCTGAGGGGATCTGGATGGGCGAGCAATTTCCCGGCGATGGCGGCCGTATCTTCGATGAGAGCTTCAATGACGCGCTCTCCTCGCGCTATCTCGCCTATGCGCTCTCCACCATCACCCAGCGGGCCTTGCCCGATGCGCGCGACGGTCTGAAGCCGGTTCACCGCCGTCTTCTCTACGCCATGCGGCTTCTCAAGCTGTCGCCCGACACCGCCTTCAAGAAATGCGCCCGCGTGGTCGGCGACGTTATCGGCCGGTTCCATCCCCATGGCGATCAGGCGGTGTATGAGGCGCTGGTGCGTCTGGCGCAGGATTTCGCCTCGCGCTATCCGCTGGTCGAAGGTCAGGGCAATTTCGGCAATGTGGACGGCGATGGCGCCGCGGCCATGCGATACACCGAAGCGCGTCTGACCGAAGCCGCGATCCTCATCCTGCAGGATTATGACGAAGGCACGGTCGATTTTCGCGAGACCTATGACGGCGAGGACAAGGAGCCGCTGGTCCTGCCTGCGGCCTTCCCGAACCTGCTCGCGAATGGTTCCGCCGGCATCGCGGTGGGCATGGCGACCAATATCCCGCCTCACAACGCCGCAGAGCTGTGTGACGCCGCCCGTCATCTGATCAAGACGCCGGGCGCCGCCACCGAGACCCTTCTGAACTATGTGCAGGGCCCGGATTTCCCCACGGGCGGGGTGTGCGTGGAGACGCGCGAGAACATCCTCGAGGCCTATGAAACAGGCCGGGGCGGCTTCCGCCTGCGCGCCCGCTGGGAGGTCGAGGAGCTTGGCCGCGGCCAGTGGCAGATCGTCGTCACCGAGATTCCGTATCTCGTGCAGAAGGCCAAGCTGATCGAGCGCATCGCCGCGCTTCTGGACCAGAAGAAACTGCCGCTGCTCGCCGATGTCATGGATGAGAGCGCCGAGGATGTGCGCCTGATCCTGGAGCCCAAATCGCGCACGATTGATCCCGCGCTCCTGATGGAGTCCGTGTTCAAGCTCACTGATCTCGAGGTCCGCTTTGCGCTGAACCTGAACGTGCTGGACCCCACAGGCGCGCCGCGCGTGGTGGGTCTGAAGGAGGCGCTGCAGATCTGGCTCGACCACCGCCGGGTTGTGGTGGTGCGCCGCGCGACGACGCGCCTTGAGCATGTGGAAGACCGGTTGGAAGTCCTGTCGGGCTTCATGGTCGCCTATCTCAATCTCGATGAGGTCATCCGGATCATCCGGTTCGAGGATCATCCCAAGGATGAACTGATCAAGACCTTCTCCCTGACCGACCGTCAGGCCGAGGCCATCCTCAACATGCGTCTGCGCAGCTTGCGCAAGCTCGAGGAAATGGAAATCCGTGACGAGCAGTCCCGTCTGGAAGGCGAGCGCGACGAGCTCAATGCGCTGATTGCCGATGAAAGCCTGCAGTGGAAGAAGGTCGACAGCGAAGTCGCGGACGTGAAGAAGCGCTTCGGCCCGAACACCGAGCTGGGCAAGCGCCGCACGACCTTTGCAGACGCCCCGGCGGCCGACCTCGCCGACATGGTCGAGGAAGCGCTGATCCCGCGCGAGCCGATCACCATTGTGCTGTCGCGCATGGGCTGGGTGCGCGCGCTCAAGGGCCATACCGATGACGTCACGGGCATCAAGCACAAGGATGGCGACGAAACCGCCTTCTCGCTAAAGGCCGAGACGACCGACAAGATCCTGATGCTCACCACCGATGGCCGGGTCTATACGCTGGACGCCTCCAAGCTTCCCGGCGGGCGCGGTTTTGGCGAGCCGGTACGTCTGTTGATCGACATGGATGAGAGCGCCGAGCCGGTCGCGCTGTTCAAATACTCGCCTGATCGCAAGCTGCTGCTGGCCTCCACCTCCGGGCATGGTTTTGTGGTGGCGGAGAAGGAACTGCCCGCCATCAAGCGCGCGGGCCGGCAGGTGCTCAACGTTATCGCCGGGCACAAGGCCATGATGGCCCTGCCCATGACGGGCGACCGCATTGCGGTGCTGGGCGAGAACAAGAAGCTTCTGGTCTTCGCCGCTGACGAGATCCCTGAAATGGTGCGCGGCAAGGGCGTGCGCCTTCTGGGCGGAAAGGCGGGCGAGGTCGCCGACATCACCGTGTTCAATGCCGAAGAGGGCCTTGTGCGGGTCGATCCGGCGGGCCGTCGCCATCTTGTGGAAGACTGGCGCTATTACGAAGGCAAGCGCGCCCAGGCCGGCAAGCTCGCCCCCCGCGGCTTCTCATCAAAGAGCTTTGGCGGACGTTAGGGCTTTTACCGAACCATAACTTGGCCTTCTCCCCCAATCGGAGTAAGGCTTTGATGGGTTTCCCCTCAGCGCCATCAAGGAGCGTTACATGGAATTGCTGATTGTTTTCGGTGTGATCGTCCTGATCGGCCTGTTCGTGATGATGATCTACAACCGGCTGGTGGCGCTGCGTCAGACGACGCGCCAGGCCTGGGGCGATATCGATGTGCAGCTCAAGCAGCGGCACGATCTGGTTCCGAACCTTGTCGAGACCGTCAAGGGCTATGCCGGTCACGAGAAAGAGACGCTGGAAAGCGTCGTGAAGGCCCGCCAGCAGGCGGTGGACGCCAGTTCGGTCAAGGACCTGGCCCAGGCCGAGAACGTGCTGTCCGGCGCGCTGCGTCAGCTCTTCGCGCTGTCTGAAAGCTATCCGGATCTGAAGGCGAACCAGAACTTCCTGTCGCTGCAGAACGAGCTCGCCGATCTTGAGAACAAGATCGCCGCCGCGCGCCGCTTCTTCAACAATGCGGTCAGCGAATACAACACGGCGCGCGAGCAGTTCCCGGCGGTGATCCTGGCGAACTCATTCGGCTTCAACGAGGCGGACTTCTTTGAAGTCGCCGCCAATGAACGCGCGGCGGTCAACGCTGCGCCGTCGGTGAAGTTCTAGGGCGATGCGCAGGTCTGAGGGAGGCGCATGATGATCGCCGCCACGGGCCTGCGCACCCATATCTGGAACAACAACCTCAAATCCATCCTGCTGCTGGCCGGATTTCCGGTTCTGGTCCTGGCGCTCGTCTTCGCGGCGGCGCTGATCCTGGTCGAGCCGGGCGCGCCCACGGTCAAGGGCGGCGCGGGCGAGGACGTGATGCTGGCGGCGCTCGACTGGACGCTCAGCGCCTTTCCCTTTGTGGTGATCGGGGTGGCGATCTGGTTCGCCATCGCCTGGTTCAGTCATCAGGCGATTATCGACGCCTCGACCGGGGCGAGGAAAGTCAGTCGCACCGACGCGCCCGAGCTTTACAACCTTCTTGAGAACCTCACGATTTCGCGCGGCATGCCGATGCCGTCGCTGCGCGTTATCGAGACCGATGCGCTGAACGCCTATGCGTCCGGCCTGAGCGAGAAGAAAGCCGTGATCACCGTCACGCGCGGCCTGATGGAGCGGCTGGATCGCGATGAGCTCGAAGCGGTGCTGGCCCATGAGTTGAGCCATGTGATCAACCGTGATGTGCGCCTGCTGGTCATAGCGGTGATCTTTGTCGGCATCATCTCCTTCACCGTGGAGATCGCCGCTCGCAGCGTGTTCTACGGCTCCCTGTCGCGCGCCGGGGGCGGCAGACGCGGCCGGTCCGGCAATGCGGGCGTCATTCTGCTGGTGGCGGGCCTGATCGTGGCGTTGGCGTATGGCCTCGCCATCGTCATCCGTTTCGCGCTTTCCCGTTCTCGCGAATACATGGCGGACGCAGGCGCGGTGGAGCTGACGAAAAACCCGGACGCCATGATTTCGGCCTTGGAGAAAATCTCCGGCCATAGCGAGATCAAGGACGCGCCCAAGGAGGTGCGTCAGATGTTCATCGACAATGAGACCCAGGCGAGTTTCGCGGGCCTCTTCGCCACGCACCCGCCCATCGAGAAACGCATCGAGGCGCTGGTCGACTATGCGGGCGGTCATCGACGGGTGCGCGAGACCTCGATCCCTGAAATCTGAGCCTAGTCCCTCAGCTCTTCGGGATGGTCCTCGCTGAGCAAGAGCGCATAGGACTGGGCGTAGAGATACCAGATCGAGGAGAAGAGGGCGGCGATCATCGGTCCGACAATGATCCCCACCGCGCCAAACAGCGTCAGCCCGCCCAGCGTGGAGATCAGGATCATCAGGTCCGGCAGCTTTGCGTCCTGACCCACGAGGCGCGGGCGCAGCAGATTGTCGATCAGACCCACCACCAGCGCGCCCCAGGCGATCAGAAGGCCGCCGGCGACATAATGACCGCTGGCGATCAGCCAGATGCCCGCCGGTCCCCAGACCAGAGGCGGTCCTATGCCCGGAATGACCGACAGCACGGTCGTCACGGTCGCCCAGAACAGCGCGCCGGGCACGCCGGCGAGCGCGAGCGCGATGCCTGTCAGCACGCCCTGGATGATGGCGATGACGAACGTGCCCTTCACCGTGGCGCGAATGGTCGACATGGCGCGCTCGACCAGCAGATCGCGATCCTCTCGCGGCATGGGCATCAGCTTGAGGCCGTGCTCGGCCAGCGACGGCCCACGCGTGAGAAAGAAGAACAGCGCGAACAGCATCACCACCAGATCGAGAAACGCTCCGAAGGTTCCCGATGTGGCCTTGCGCAAACCGTCCACCAGCCAGCCGCCGGCATTGGAGGCGAATTGTGCAGCCTGATTGGTGATGTCCTGTTGGTAAGGGGCGAGACTTTCACGGAAGGGCAGCCAGTCGGGCAGGGCCTCGATGTCGCCTTCGCGGATGAGCCGGATCTGTTCTTGCAGCCAGGGCGCGACCGTGCCGGTCACCTGCACGGCCTGATCGGCCACGAGCGCGAGGATGGCGGTCAGCGGGATCAGGACGACGAAGACGGCCAGAACCAACACAAGGCCCGCGGCTGCAGATGAAGAGCCGAAGGTGATGGGTTTGAGGAAACGATGCACGGGGTTGAGGAACATCGCAAAGACCGCCGCCATGAAAAGCGGGCTGAGAAAGCCGCGGATCATCCAGATGAAGATGACCGAGACGCCCAGCGCCAGCAGCACGATGAAGACCCGCTGCAGCGCCTGCCGGTCCGACATCAGGGCGGACAGATTGCTGTCTCCAGAGGATGAGTCCGTCTCTGTGTCGTCAGTCATAAAGCAGTCCAGGCAGCGCTGTCGCGAGCCAGGGCAGAGCCGCCACGGTCGCGATCATCAGAAGCTGGATTATGACGAAAGGCGCCGCGCCCCGATAGATCGCGGCTGAAGTCACTTCCGGCGGCGCGACGCCGCGCAGATAGAACAGCGCAAAGCCGAAGGGCGGGGTCAGGAAGCTGGTCTGAAGATTGAGCGCCATCATCACGCCGAGCCAGACCGGATCCACGCCCATCATGAACAGGACGGGCGCAACGATCGGCACCACGACGAATGTGATCTCGATGAAGTCGAGGAAGAAGCCCAGCAGGAACATCACCACCATGACCACGATGAGCGCGCCGGTCGCGCCGCCGGGCGCGGCCTCGAGCGCCGCGCGGACGGTGTGGTCTCCGCCGAGCTCTCGGAAGACGAGCGCGAACAGGCTCGCCCCGATCAGGATGACGAACACCATGGCCGAGATTTGCGCGGTGGACCGCATGACAGCGTCGAGCACGCCGGTTCGGAACAACCGGATGCAGGCGAAGAGCACGCCGAGAATGGCGAGCGCGGAGAGGGCGTAGGCCACGCCGGTCTGAAGCACCGTCGCGCCTGCCCGCAGATCAAAAAGCAAGGGTGAGAGCAACAGGGCGAAGAGGGCGATGGCGCTGAGAAGGATCAGGCGCTGGCCAAAGACGGGATTGCGCGTCGCGCCGCTATTGCGATAGCCCGCGAGAAGTATCGCGCCCAGAGCGCCCACGCCTGCCGCCTCGGTCGGGGTGGCGAGACCGCCCAAGATCGAGCCCAGCACCGCGATGATCAGGATGAGCGGCGGGACGAGCGCCTGCAGCAGCTTGCCCCAGTCCGCGTGCATCTCCTCTTTCGGAATGGCGGGCGAGGCGGACGGGCGAAGGATCGCGACGCCGACCTGATAGAGCACATAGACCACCACCAGCAGCAAACCCGGGATCAAAGCCCCTGCGAAGAGATCGCCCACAGAGACGATGTCGGGCGAGAAGATGCCCTGGGCGCGCTGCGCCTCGGCATAGGCGGATGAGAGTTGATCGCCCAGCAGCACCAGAACGATGGAGGGCGGAATGATCTGGCCGAGCGTGCCGGCCGCGGCGATCGAGCCCGCCGCCAGTGAGGGCGAATAGCCGCGCTTGAGCATGGTGGGCAGGGACAGAAGGCCCATGGTCACCACCGTGGCGCCGACAATGCCGGTGGAGGCGGCGAGCAGTGCGCCCACAATCACGACAGAGATCCCCAGTCCGCCGCGTAGCGAGCCGAAGAGCGAGCCCATGGCGTCGAGCAATTGTTCGGCGATGCGGGATTTTTCCAGCATCACTCCCATGAACACGAAGAGCGGCACGGCCACGAGAATGGCTTTGTCCATCTCCATGATGTTGCCGTAGATGCGCTGCGGGAAGGCGCGCAGATGGAAGGGGTCAAAGAGCCCCAGCGCCAGTCCGATGAGGGCGAAGGCAAGCCCGACGCCCGCCAGCGTGAACGCCACGGGAAAGCCGCGCAGCAAGGCCACAAACGCTGCAACGAACATGGCGAAGGGCAGAAGAGAGATAATCAAGTCCATGGATTAGCCTCTAAAGCTCATGTTCTGCATCATCTTGGCCGGCAGGCGGCGGCGTCTCGCCAGACAGGGTCAGGGCGGCGCGAGAGGCCATGGCGAAACCCTGCGCGATCATCATCACGGCGAAGACTGGAATGGCGGTTTTCAGAAGGAAGACCAGCGGCAGGCCGTCGCTTTCGCGCGAGCGCTCGAGAATGCGCCAGGCGCCGCCCACATAGCTTTCGGACGTCATCAGGATCAGCCAGCACATCGGAATGAGCGCCAGATAGACGCCCAGAAGGTCCGTCCAGGCTTTGCCGCGCTCGGACAGCCTTGTGTAGAGAATGTCCACGCGGACATGGCCGCCATGATAGAGCGTCGCCGCGCTCGACAGCAGGAACAGGATCGCGTGAAGATAGATCACGCTTTCCTGCAGCTTGGTGATCGAGACGCCGAAGACATAGCGCTGCACGACGATCAGGCCGGTCACGAGAACAAGGCCCAGCGCCGCCCAGCGCACCATGTCCCCGACGGTCAGGGAGATCGCATCAAAGAGCGCGATCAGACGTCTCAAGAGCTTTGAAACCGGCTGCGGCAAGCCTCTGAAACGCCCGTAGAGCGCGCTCAGAAGGGCGATGAGAAGAAACGGGCTGAGTCCCAGACCGAGCCAGCCGAGCCCCGTGCCGGCCTGGGCGGCGACACCGCGCAGATGGGCGTCCAGAAGGGCGCCCACGGCTCCGCCGCTGATAGCGTCCACACCGAGCAACAGGACCGTGATCCCGATCAGGGCGAGCAACAGGAGGTCGGCGAGCTTCATGGTCTAGCGACCAAGCACGAGTTCGCGGTTCTGATAATAGGGCGCTTCGGACACATTGGCCCAGTCCCGTCCCAGACGGCGCGCTTCGCGATAGCTCTCATAGACGCGACGGCTGAGCGGATCGGCATTTGCCGTATCGGCCACCACCTGTTCGGAAATGCGCCCGACTTCGCGCCAGATCTCTTCAGAGAACTGACGCAGCTGCACGCCATGCTCTCCCGTCAGGGTGCGCAAGGCGAGGCCGTTCTGATAGGTGAATTCGGCGAGCGACTGGTTGTTGGCGGCGCGCGCTGCAGCGCGGACGATGGCCTGCTGATCGGCGGGCAGGGAGTCCCAGACGCCGCGATTCAGGCCGACGGCGAGCGCCGAGCCCGGCTCGTGGAATCCCGGACCGTAATAATAGGGCGCCTCACGATAGAAGCCGAACGCCAGATCGTTCCACGGGCCCACCCATTCGGTGGCGTCGATCGCGCCCGATTGCAGGGATTGATAGATCTCGCCGCCCGACAGCGCCACGGCGGCGCCGCCCAGTTCGCGCAGCACCGAACCGCCCAGGCCCGGAATGCGCATGCGCAGGCCGCGGAAATCCTCGAGCGTGTTCACCTCGCGCTTGAACCAGCCGCCCATCTGGTGGCCCGAATTGCCGGCCTGGAAGGCGATCAGGCCGAACTGGCCGGACAACTCCTCCCAGAGCTCCTGACCGCCGCCATATTCGACCCAGCCCATGATTTCATGGGCGGTCATGCCCATGGGGACGGCGCAATAGAAGTTGAAGGCGGGCGAGCGGCCCTGCCAGTAGTATTCCGCGCCATGATACATGTCGGCGACGCCGTTCGAGACTGCGTCGAAGACCTCGAACGCGCCCACGATCTCACCTGCGCCATAGACCTCGACGTCCAGAGCGCCGCCGCTCATCTCGGTGATGAATTGCGCGGTGCGCTCCGCCGCCGAACCCAGTCCCGGAAATCCGGTGGGCCAGGTGGTGACCATGCGCAAACGGCGCGTGCGATTGCGGTTCACCGCCGGGGCGGCCGGAGCGCTCTGCGCGCCATTTTCCTGAGAACAGGCCGATGCGGCGCCAGCGGCGACCACCGCCGCGCCGGACAGGAATGTACGACGATCCATGGTTCCTCCCCCTTGGATGGCCTGATTATGGTTCAGGTCCTCATCCGGTGTTGCGTCTGATCAATCGTGCGCGTCCCCGGGCGGCTGCAATATGCGCCAGCCTTCAGGTTCAAGCACTTCAAGCGGTTTGTACTGAGCCTTGTAGTCCATTTTCGGACTGCCTTGCACCCAGTATCCCAGATACACGAACGGCAGGTTTTCCGCCTTCGCCCTTTCCACGTGGTCCAGAATGATATGGGCCCCGAGGCTGTCCTTCGCGCGTTCCGGCGCAAAGAAGCTGTAGACCAGCGAGAACCCGTCGATCAGCCGGTCAACGAGAACGCAGGCGATGAGCTGGCCTGCGCTATCGCGGTATTCCACCAGTTCGGTCTGTTCCGACCCGTCCTCGACCATCGACGCGAAGTCGAAGAAATCCATCCCCGCCATGTCGCCGTCGCCATGACGCGTATTGAGATAGCGGCTTAGAAGCGCGAACTGCTCGGGCATGGCTTCGGCCGGACGCGCCATACGCAAGAGGTCCGCATTCCGCCGGGACACCCGTCGTTGGGTGCGCGAGGGTTCGAAGTCGGCGACCGGAATGCGCGCCGATTTGCACGCCGAACACAGCTCGCAGGCCGGACGGTAGAGAATGGACTGGGACCGCCGAAAGCCGGCATGGGTGAGGATGTTGTTCAGATGCGCGGTCTGGTCATTGTCCACGCGCGTGAAGATCTTCCGCTCCATCCGGCCCTCAAGATAGGGGCAGGGCGTCGGCGCCGTCAGGAAGAACGGCAATTGACGGGTGGCGAACGGTCGGGTCACGGACATCCTCTGCGCGTTACGAGTCGAGCCAGTCTAACCTGAGCTAGGTCAGCGTGAAACTGATCGCCACCAAAACCGTGAAGGCCAGCCAGATCAAGACAGCGAGCGGCGCGCCGGCGCGAATGAAGTCGGCGAACCGGTATTTGCCGGGCCCCATGACCAGAAGATTGGTCTGATAGCCGATCGGGGTAGCGAAGCAGGTGTTGGCGGCGAACAGCACCGTCAAGGCGAACAGGTGCGGGTCTGCGCCCACCGAATTGGCCGCCGTGACTGCGATGGGTGTGAACAGGATCGCGGTGGCGTTGTTGGAGAGCACGTTGGTCAGCACCATCACCAGGAAGAACAGCGCAGAGACCAGCGCCGTCGTTCCGAGGGGGGAGAACACATGCACCACGCCCATGGCGAGCACGGCGGCGCCGCCGGTCGCTTCCATCGCTGTTCCAAGGGCGAACGCCGATCCGATGAGCAGGTAGAGCTTGAGGTCGAAGGCGCGAGCAGCCTGGCGCACATTCAGACATCCCGTGCCGATCATCGCGGCGGCGCCGATAAGCGACGCGGCCACAATGGGCAGGATGCCGGTGGAAGCGGTGAGAATGACGCCCGCCAGAATGAGCCGGGCGATCGAGGCCTTGCGGATGTCGGGCAGGTCTGACGTCGCCCAGTCCATCAGCAGCACGTCCCGGTCCAGACGCAAGCGACGCATGGCGTCCGCGCCGCCGAACAGCAAGAGGACATCGCCGGCCTCGAGACGGATTTCCCCCAACTTCGCCCGGATCATGCGCGAGCGGCGCTGCACGCCCAGCACGATGGCGCCCACCGCGTGACGGAACCCGATCTGACGCACGGTGCGGCCGATCAGGCGTGAGCCGGGAGACACCACCGCTTCTGTCAGAGCCAGGCGTTCGCCCCGGGTGGGCAGGTCGGCGGGGCCGGCCGAGCGCAGAACGCCCTCAACAAATTCGGCCCGGCTCGAGAGCAGTTCGGTCAGTTTCTTGCGCGTCGCCGCGATGATGATGAGATCACCCTGCTTGAGCTCGATCTCGTCAAAGGGCGGCAGGAAGGCGTCCTCTCCGCGCTGGATCATGCGCACGGTGATGTCGCCCAGCTCGGTGAACATGCCGGCGACCGGTTTGGCGCCGATCATGGGGTGACCGGCCGTGACTTCGATCTGGGCGATATACTGCTTGCCGGGGGAGCCGCCCTTGTCGTCCTCGGCTTCCTCCCGCTCGGGCAAGAGTCGGGGCATGATGAAGGTGATGTAGAGTATGCCCACCGCAGAGAGGATCATGCCGATGCGGCCCGGCTCGAAGAAGCCCAGCTTCTCCCCCGTGGTCGCCAGCAGGCTGTCCGCCACAAGAAGGTTGGTGGACGAGCCGATCAGCGTGGTCATGCCCGCGAAGATGCACACAAAGCTGAGCGGCATCATGAAGATGGACGCCGACCCTCCCATCCGCGCCGCCACAGCGCCCAGAATGGGAATGAACATCACCACGACAGGCGTATTGTTGATGAAGGCGGAGACCCCGAAGACCAGCGCGAACAGCGTGATGATGGTCAGCTTGGGCCGCACGTCGAACATCGACAGAAGCGTCCGGGTCGGTCCGTCCAGCGCGCCGGTGTGGAAGATGCCCTGACCCACGACGAGCAGCGCCATGATGGTCAGAAGCGCCGGATTGGCGAATCCGGCCAGCAGCGTGGCGGCTGTGGGCGCATCCGGCGCGCCGAAGAACTCGAAGAAGACAAGAGCGACGCACAGGATCACCACCGAGACCAGCTCGAGGGCGAACTTTTCCCAGCAGTAAAAGACGATGGCTCCGCAAACGCCGAGCAGTACCGCCCACATCCGCCAGTCCGAAAGGACGGAAAGATCGTCCATGCCTGTCACTCTTGCCGCACGCGGATTCGCGCCAAAGGCTTCAGGTTAACGTCTTTGCGCCCGGATGCGAGCGTCAAGCGCTGCATCCGGGCCAATCGGGTGTGGAGGGCTAGAGGGAGTGACCCGGCGGTATGGCGGGCGCTTCACGCAGCAGCGTGATCGACAGGCGTCGATTGCCCGGCAGATAGGGGTCGTCGGGGAAGAGCGGCTCGGCGCCGGCCTTGCCGCGGACTTCCGCAATCCGGTGATCGGGAATGCCGGCCTCGGTCATGATGTTCAGCGCGGCGTTGGCGCGCGCGGAGGACAATTCCCAGTTGGACACGCCGCCGACCGGAGCCGGGCTGGCGTCGGTATGGCCGGAAATCGTGATCCGGTTCGGCAGGCGCAGAACGATCTCGGAGATCGTGCGCAACAACACGCGGGCGCGGCTGTTGGGTTCGATCGCGCCCGGCTCGAACATCGGGCGGCCTTCCTGGTCGATCAGCTGGATGCGCAGCCCTTCAGGCGTTTCCTCAATGAGGACATGACGCGACAGCTCGGCGAGTTCGGGCATGTCCTGCAGCGCCTGACGCAGGGATTGCTCGGCGCTTGCGAATTGCGCCGCTTCACGACGCGCGACGGCGCTGGCGAAGGCGTCAGAGGACGCCTCGGGCTGGCCGCCGGCTGCGCCTGAGGCCTGATCGGCCTCCTGTTCGCGTGAGACATCCTGTTCGGAGCGGGGCGCGAGGCGTTCAACGATGGAGGAGGAACCTGATCCCCGCGCGCCGTCATCGCCAAAGCTGGTGCCGCCCAGAACGCCGCCCGAACCGGACGTGGTGCGGCTGACGCTTGCGGGTGCGAAATAGTCCGCGATGCCCTGACGCTGTTCGGGTTCTGTGTTATTGATCAGCCACATCATGAGGAAGAACGCCATCATTGCCGTCACGAAGTCGGCATAGGCGACCTTCCAGGCGCCGCCATGGTGACCATGGCCGCCGCCCTTCTTGACTTTCTTGATGACGATCGGTTGATCCGAACTCATATCCACCCACCTTCGGCTTTTCTGGCGGACACCTTGGCGCAACAGGGTTAAATCTGCGTTGTCAAAACGAATCAGGAGTGAAATTTGTCACTGTTCGAGCGCGAATTCCGTGATTGCCTTGGCCGCTTCGCGACCGGAGTGGCCCTGATCACGGTTATGGATGAAGGGTCTGCGCGGGCGATGACGATCAATTCGTTCGCCTCGGTGTCCCTGGATCCGCCGCTGATCCTCTGGTCGCTCGCCAAGGATAGTCATCGCTATGATCGCTTCCTGAATGCGCAGAACTTCGCCGTGAACATCCTCGCGGCCGATCAGGCGGATCTGTCCGCCGCCTGTGCGCGCAATGACGATCTTCACGCCAATGGAGGCCAGTGGACGCTGGCGGACAATGGCGCGCCCCTGCTCAAGGACGCGATTGCGCGTTTTGAATGCCGTCGCCATGCCGTCATGCCTGGCGGCGACCATGAGATCATTCTGGGCGAAGTGCTGAACGTGGACCGGCCGCGGGATGCAGAAGCGCTGGTTTTCGTTCGTTCGGGTTACAAGCAGATCTGAGACAGCATCATGTTCGCAGACGTCAAACGCCTAGAGGCCGAGTTCGCCCAAATCCACGAGCACTGGTCGCCGCGGGTCATCGCCCGTGTCAATGACCAGTATGTCAAGCTCGCCAAGCTCAAGGGCGAGTTTGTCTGGCATGATCATGCGCAAGAGGACGAGTTGTTCTTCATCGTGAAGGGGCGGCTAGAGATGCAATATGAGGACAGGACTGTGGCCCTGTCCGAAGGCGACATGCATGTCGTTCCCAAAGGCGTCCAGCACAATCCCGTCGCGCAAGAGGAATGCTGGGTCATGCTGGTCGAGCCGGTCGAGACCAAGCACACAGGCGATGTGATGGCGGACAGGACCCGCAGTCTGGACGAGCAATTGGCCGGTAGCGGCCTTGAAGGAGCATAAAATGGCGGTTGTCGCATTCCTGGGTCTTGGCGTGATGGGGTTCCCCATGGCGGGGCATCTGAGCAAGGCCGGTCATGAGGTCAGGGTGTGGAACCGCACGGCGAAGAAGGCGAGAGACTGGGCGACGAGGTATGACGGCGCGGCCTGCGACTCTGTGGAAGCGGCGGTCGATGGCGCCGATTGCGTCTTCATGTGCCTGGGTGACGATCCAGATGTGCGTGTGGTGGCGGATCTGGCCTTGCCTGCCATGAAGTCGGGCGCGGCGCTGGTCGATCACACCACGGCGTCCGCCGAGCTGGCGCGTCAACTCGCTGAAACGGCGAAAGCGATGGGCATCGGCTTCCTCGACGCGCCGGTCTCCGGCGGTCAGGCGGGCGCCGAGAATGGCCAGTTGTCGATCATGTGCGGCGGCGAGCCGGAGGTGTTCGCGAAGGCCGAAGCGATCATGAGCTGTTACGCCAAGGCCATGGTCCACGCCGGACCGGCAGGCGCAGGCCAGCTGACAAAGATGGTCAACCAGATCTGCATCGCCGGTGTGGTGCAAGGGCTGGCCGAGGGCCTTCACTTCGCCAAGCGCGCGGGACTTGATCCGGAAACGGTGATCTCCGCAGTCTCCAAGGGCGCTGCTCAAAGCTGGCAGATGGAGAACCGCTGGCAGACCATGGTCAACGGTGAATTCAATTTCGGATTTGCAGTGAACTGGATGCGCAAGGATCTTCGAATTGCACTCGAAGAGGCGCGCAACAATGGTGCGCGCCTGCCGGCGGCAGCGCTGGTTGATCAGTTCTATGCCGAGATCGAGGCCATGGGCGGGGATCGCTGGGACACCTCCAGCCTGATCGCCCGTCTGGAAAACGCCGATCGGACCTGACGCTCATGCGCCTGATTGAAGTCACCTTTCCCGATGGCGAGAAAGTCCAGCCGATCCTCAAGGCCACCTTGAAGACCAATCCGCTCGACCATCGCCTGACCGAGCCGGACAATCAGGGCAAGCGCCTGTTGCGCCTGACGTTTCGGGACGGGGATGGACAAAAGGCGATCGATGCCGTCCAGGCCATTCTGGAGGGCGAGCAGAACTGGCGGCTCGTCGTCATACCCATCGAGGCGAGCGTGCCGCGCCTTGAGGAAAACCCTGACGAGGAGACTCGCACAAAGCGTCGTCTGGCGTTGCGCGAGGAGATGTATCAGGACATCGCCAAGGGCGCCGAGATCAATTCCGACTTCCTGATGCTGACCGCGCTGTCCACGGTCGTGGTGGTGTTCGGCCTGTCTGCGGACAATGTCGCCGCGGTGATCGGGGCCATGGTGATCGCGCCGCTGCTGGGGCCCATCCTCGCCTTTTCCTTCGGATCCGCCCTGGGTGATCTGGCCTTGATGCTGAAAGCGGCGAAGACGGCTGTCACGGGCCTCGCCCTGGGGCTGGCGCTCAGTTTCGTGGTGGGGCTGATCTACGAACCCAATCTGTTTTCCGACGAGCTGATGAGCCGCACCGTGGTGGGACCTGACTCCGCAGCGCTCGCCTTGGCCGCGGGCGCGGCCGCCGCCTTGTCGATCGCGACCGGTCTGCCGGCCGCGCTCGTGGGCGTGATGGTGGCGGTGGCGCTGTTGCCGCCGGCCTCCGCTGCAGGCTTGCTCGCGGGCAGCGGGGCGTGGGAGCTGGCCGGGCGGGCGACCCTGCTCCTGTCGATCAATGTGGTGGCGGTCAATCTCAGCGCGCTCATGGTCTACTATTTCAAGGGCGTGAGGCCGCGCACCTGGCTGGAGCGCCGATCCGCCAAGCGCTCGGTCTATGTGAATGCAGGCGTCTGGATCACCCTGATCGTGATCCTGTCTGCGCTGGCGGCCCATTTCGCGGCGACGGGCGGTGAGGGTGTCCAGCTATGAATGTCGCCTTCGTGTTCCTGACCCTGAACTATATCGGCATCTTCGTGTTCGCCCTCTCAGGCGGAATCCTGTCGGCGCGCAAGCATCTCGATCCGTTCGGCGCCGCCGTGATCGGCGCTGTCACCGGCATGGGCGGCGGCACGCTGCGCGACATGCTGCTGGGGCGGTTGCCGGTCTACTGGATCGATGCGCCGCATTATCTTCTGCTCGCGCTCGCGGGCGGCGTGATTGGCTATTACGGCTCCGAACTCGTGCGGGGTGAAGAGGGCGCGCGCTATCGCGCCCTTGTCTGGGCGGACGGCGCGGGACTGGCGGTGTTCTGCGTGCTGGGAGCCCAGGCAGGCCTGACGGCGGGCGCGCACTGGACCATTGCGTTGGTGACAGGGGTGATGAGCGCCGCATTCGGCGGGCTGGTGCGCGACATCATAGTCAATGATGTGCCGCTGATCCTGCGCGCGGACGTGTATGCGCTCGCGGCGCTTTTTGGCGCGTCGGTCTATGTGGGCGCCGTCTCTCTGGATGTTCCGACCGGCGCCGCGGCTGTCGGGGCCGCCCTCGCAGCGTTTGTGCTGCGGGGTTGCGCAATCCAGTTCAGATGGTCGATCCCGCCGATCGGACGCGTGGACTAGCGGATGACGGGACGCACCGCGCAAGTCGCGAGATAGGCGGACGCCGCTGCGATGGCGGCGACGCCGACCAGAAGGATGCCTGTGCTGATCTGCTGCAAAGTCAGCATCAATCCAATTGCGCTTGTCCCGACCAGAGCCAGCATCAACAACAAGATGGGCGGCGAAAACTCCCATCGATAGAGGTGACCGCACGTCGAACATCGTGCGTGTCTGGATGAGATCAGGCTGAAAAGTGCGGACACTTCAAGCGGCGTCTGACAATTCGGACACCTGTACATAATAATCCTCAAAACATGCGAATTCGTCTCTGAGGTATATCACAGATGGTCAAGAACAACCACAAGGTCGTCTATCAGGTCTTCAGCCGCTTCTATTCCGCATGACAGCCGTACAAGATCGTCCGGTGTCGGGCTGCTAGGCCCTTCAATCGGCTTGCGATGCTCGATCAGGCTCTCCACGCCGCCAATGGATGTGGCTTGCAGGAACACCCTGGTGGAGGCGCACAGCTTGCGTGCTGCATCCGCGCCGCCCTTGAGCCGGATCGAGAGAAGGCCGCCAAAACCGCCCGTCATCTGACGCGCGGCGACGGCATGGCCCGGATGGCTTTCCAGACCAGGATAGAGCACATGGCTGACCGCCTTGTGCTGGCTCAGGGTCTGCGCGAGCTGCATGGCGTTGCGACTCTGGCGTTCGTAACGGACGAACAGGGTGCGCAGGCCACGCATCATCAGCCAGCTGTCGAACGCGCTCGGGATCGCCCCTGACAGGCTGTGTCCCGTGCACAGTCTTTCCCAACGCTCATTGTGTTCCTTCGTCGCCACAGCCCCCATCAGCACGTCGGAATGCCCGTTGAGATATTTGGTGGCCGAATGCATGACGAGGTCGGCCCCCAGATCCAGAGCGCGTGTGGTGCAGGGCGGGGCGCATGTGCTGTCAACGCCCAGCATCGCCCCGGCCTCATGCGCGATCTCGGCGGCGCGCGCGATATCGACGATCGCCCAGCTGGGGTTGGCGGGCGTCTCGATCCACACAAGCTCGGTCCGGCCGCCCTGGACCGCTTTTTTCAGACCATTGATATCGTGCGGTTCAAAGAAGCTCAGCGAGATGAGGCCCTTTGAGGCGAGGTGATGCAGGAGCTTCTTCGCGCCGTAATACATCTCGGTCTGCGCAACCACATGCGCGCCGACCTCCAGCGTGTCGAGCACGGCGGAGATCGCCGCCAGGCCGGAGCTGAACAGGCGCGCATCCGCAGCATTCTCAAGAGCGGCCAGGACCTTGGCGGCCTGCACTTCGGTCGGGCCCTGAGGGCGGCGATAATCCATCTCGCCCACCAGCGCGTTCTTCTGGTCGCGCATGAACGTGGTGGCGGGGTGGACAGGCGGGATCACCGCGCCGGTCTCCCGGTCGGTCTGATGCAGGGCCTGGGCGGCGAGAGTTTCGGGACGCTTAGCCATTGAGGAGTTCCGCCGCTTTCGGTGCAAAATAGGTCAGGACGCCGTCTGCGCCGGCGCGTTTGAACGCCAGGAGGCTTTCGAGCATGGCGCGTTCGCCATCAATCCAGCCGTTTTGCGCGGCGGCCTGGATCATGGCGTATTCGCCCGAGACCTGAAAGGCATAGGTCGGCATCTCGAAGGTCGCTTTCAGGCGCGCCACGATATCGAGATAGGGCAATCCCGGTTTGACCATGATCATGTCCGCGCCTTCATCGATATCGAGCGCGACTTCGCGGATCGCCTCGTCGGTATTGGCGGGGTCCATCTGGTAGGTCTTCTTGTCGCCCTGGAGCGCGGTGGCGCTGCCAATGGCGTCGCGATAGGGGCCATAGAAGGCCGAAGCGTATTTTGCGGCGTAGGACATGATCATCGTGTCCTGGAAGCCCTCAGCGTCGAGCGCCTCGCGAATCGATCCGATTCGCCCATCCATCATGTCCGACGGAGCGACCACGTCGGCGCCCGAAGCCGCCTGCATGAGCGCCTGGCTGCACAGGCGTTCGACTGTCGCGTCATTGAGGATGACGCCATCCTCGATCAAACCGTCATGGCCATGGTCGGTGAAGGGGTCGAGCGCGACGTCGCAGATGATTCCCACTTCAGGAGCCGCATCCTTCATCGCCTTGATGGCCTGCGCCACCAGACCGTCCGGATTGTCCGCCTCACGCCCGTTTTCATCCTTCAGGGACGGATCGATATGGGGGAAGATCGCAATGGCCGGAATGCCCAGATCGCGGGCCCGACGGGCCGCGTCGGCGGCCGCCTTCACGCTCAGGCGCTCCACGCCCGGCATGGAGGCGACAGGCTCGGTCGGGTCCGCCTTGTCAGACACCACCAGCGTCCAGATCAGGTCGTTCGGCGTCAGCGCATGTTCGCGCATCAGGCGGCGAGACCAGTCATGAGCGCGCATTCGGCGCATACGGGTGGTGGGAAAAGCGGCCATCTTGGTCTATCTCGCTTGCAGCAAATCAGAACACATCGCGTTTTTCGCGGTCGGAGCCGGTCCAACCCGGTCTGTTTAGGAGGTTTCCCCGTGCATTTCGAGCTGTCAGAAGAGCAAGCGCTGATTCAGGACGCAGCCCGCAAGTTCGCCGACGATCGTCTCAAGCCCCATGCGGCGCAATGGGACGAGGACAAGCACTTCCCCGTGGATGTGCTGCGCGAGGCGGCCGAGATGGGGTTCGCCGGCATCTACACCCGTGAGGATGTAGGCGGGTCGGCCATGAGCCGGGTTGATGCAGCCCTGATCTTTGAACAACTTTCGCGCGGTTGCGTATCCACTGCAGCCTTCATCTCCATCCACAACATGGTCAGCTGGATGATCGACAGCTGGGGCAATGACGAACAGCGCCAGCGCTGGCTGCCTGAAATGACCCGGATGGACAAGATCGCATCCTATTGCCTGACCGAGCCGGGCGCAGGGTCCGACGCCGCCAATCTGCGCACCAAGGCGGTGCGGGATGGCGATCATTATGTGCTTAATGGCTCGAAGGCCTTCATATCCGGCGCAGGGACGAGCGATCTTTACGCCGTGATGTGCCGCACCGGCGAGGATGGCCCCAAGGGCATTTCCACAATCATCGTGGAGAAGGACACGCCCGGCCTGAGCTTCGGGGCGAATGAGCGCAAGATGGGCTGGAATTCCCAGCCGACCCGCGTGGTCACCTTTGAAGATTGCCGTGTGCCGGTCGAGAACCGGATCGGTGAGGAAGGGCAGGGCTTCGGCTTCGCCATGCAGGGCCTGAATGGCGGTCGCATCAATATCGGCGCCTGTTCGCTGGGCGGCGCCGCGGAAGCCGTGGATCTCGCCACACAATACGCCAAGGAGCGCAGCCAGTTCGGTCGCAATATCGCAGACTTCCAGGCCACCCAGTTCAAGCTGGCCGACATGGTCACCGAGCTTGATGCGTCGCGCATGATGCTCTTGCGTGCGGCTGACAGCGTGGATCGCAAGGATCCGTCAGCCGCCATGCATTGCGCCATG
>NZ_DJIQ01000034.1:5639-40975 GCF_002433705.1 Oceanicaulis sp. UBA6590 | reverse complement strand
CCAAGCGTTTCGCCACCGATATGGGCTTCAAGATCGCCAATGACGCGCTGCAGATCCATGGCGGTTACGGCTATCTGAAGGATTATCCGCTCGAGCGCATCGTGCGCGATCTGCGCGTCCACCAGATCCTGGAAGGCACCAACGAGATCATGCGGGTGATCATCGCCAAGGATGTGCTGCGCTAGGTCGCGTGGCCGATACGCTCTATAGGCGCTAGAAACTTTTTCAATTGGCCCCGCCGGACCGGGCGGGGCATTGAACTCTATTCCGTCCAGAGAGGACCTCTCATGACTGAAGACGTCATCGTTCGCAAAGCCGGCTCGGTGGGCCGCATCACCCTGAACCGGCCCAAGGCGCTCAATGCGCTCAATCAGGAGATGGTCACCGCCATGGTCGAGGCGCTGCAAAGCTGGGCCGACGACAAGACGGTGAAGGCTGTGGTCGTGGACGGCGCCGGTGAGAAGGGCTTCTGCGCGGGCGGCGATATCCGCATGCTGGCCGAAAGCGGCAAGGCGGGCGACGACCGGGCTTGGACCTTCTGGCGCGACGAGTACCAGCTCAACACCCTGATCGCGGAATACCCCAAACCCTATGTGGCGCTGATTGACGGCATCACCATGGGCGGCGGTGTCGGCGTGTCGATCCATGGCGAGTTCCGGGTGGCGGGCGATCGCACCCTGTTCGCCATGCCCGAGACCGGCATCGGCTTTCACCCTGATGTGGGCGGGGCCTATTTCCTGCCGCGCCTGAATGGCGAACTTGGCGTGTGGATGGGCCTTACAGGCGCACGCCTGAAGACGGCGGACTGCATCGCAGCGGGCGTCGCGACTCATTATGTGCCGACCGACAATTACGAGGCGCTGATCGAGGCGCTTGAAACCGAAACGCTCGATGATGAAGGCGAGAAGGTCGACGCCATCATCGAGCGCTTCTCCGGCGATGCGGGACATTCTGATCTGGGGGTGGTGCAGCCGCTGATCGACGCCGCGTTCGAAGGCGATGATGTCAGCGTCATTCTCAACCGCCTCGAGGCGGCCGATGACGCCTGGTCCAAGGCCGTTCTGAAAATTCTATCAAGCAAGTCTCCGACTGCCGTGAAGGTGACGCTAAAGGCTCTGCGCAAGGGCGCTGAGCTGTCCCTGCGTGATGTCATGGTTCAGGACCTGCGCGTCTCCAGCCGTTTCCTGCGTGAAGGTTCGGATTTCTACGAAGGCGTGCGCGCGGTGATCATCGACAAGGACAATGCGCCGAACTGGTCAGCGCCGGTATCGGACGCCGAGGTCGACGCCTATTTCGAACCGCTTGCTGCGGACAAGGAAATGGCGTTCCTCGACTAGGAACAGGGCAGGGCGGACCAACCCCCGCTCCTCAGACACAAGGGAGGACCGCATGGCGGTTATTGCATTCATTGGGCTCGGCAATATGGGCTCTGGCATGGCGGCGAACCTCTTGAAGGCTGGCCATTCTCTGCGCGCCTATGATCTGAACAAGGACGCGGTGGCGCTGCTGGAGAAGAAGGGCGCGACGCCGGCCGCCGATCTGCGCGAAGCGGTGACCGACGCTGATGTGGTCGTCACGATGCTGCCTGCCGGTCAGCATGTGCGTGGTGTTTATCTGGATGATGGCGGCGTGCTCTCGCTCGCCAAATCCGATGCGGTGCTGATTGATTGCTCCACCATCGATGTGGACAGCGCTCGCGCAGTGGCCGAGAAGGCGTCCGAAGCCGGTTTCGCTTTTGTGGATGCGCCTGTGTCCGGCGGCGTTGCGGCGGCCGAAGGCGGTACGCTGACCTTCATGGTGGGCGGTCCTGTCGAGGCCTTCGCCAAGGCTGAACCCATCCTTGAAAACATGGGCAAGGCTGTCATTCGCGCCGGCGAGGCTGGCGCTGGCCAGGCCGCCAAGATCTGCAACAACATGCTTCTGGGCATCCACATGATCGGCACGTGCGAGGCGATGAACCTCGCCATCAAGCTGGGCCTTGATCCGCAGAACTTCTTTGACATCGCCTCCAAGGCGTCCGGCCAGAACTGGTCCTTGACCAGTTACTGTCCGGTTCCGGGCCCTGTTCCGACCGCGCCGTCCAACCGCGATTACGTGCCGGGCTTCGCTGCGCCGATGATGCTCAAAGACTTAAACCTTGCCATGCAGACATCGAAATCGGCCGGTGTGAACACGCCCATGGGCGAGAAGGCGCAAACCATCTATGACGCCTTCGTCGAAGAGGGCGGAGCCGCCATGGACTTTTCGGGCGTTATCAAATGGCTGTCCGGAGACATGAAGTAAGTCGTTCGGACGCTGAATTTGAGAAGCGTTGTCAAGAGCTGAATGCGACCTTTGGTCCCTGACCGCTGCTAGGACAAGTTCAGAATCATATGTCATTGTGCAGATGACATGCTGACCTCTAGGGAGAGCCGCTCGCGCCTTGGGCGCCAGTGCAAGTGAAATGGATTACCGCAGCGCTTTCAAAGCCTCCGTCGCCCGTGTCCGCGCAGAAGGCCGTTACCGTGTTTTCGCCAATCTGCGTCGGGTTAAGGGCCAGTTCCCGCGCGCCCGTCTGCGCACGGATGACGGCGATACCCGCGACGTGGTGGTGTGGTGCTCCAATGACTATCTCGGCATGGGCCAGAGCCCGTGTGTGACCGGCGCCATGAAACAGGCGATCGACGATGTCGGCGCCGGGGCGGGCGGCACTCGAAACATCTCCGGCACGACCCATTATCACGTGGAGCTGGAAGCCAGTCTGGCGGACCTTCATCAGAAGGAAAGCGCGCTTCTCTTCACCTCCGGCTACATCGCCAATCAGGCGACGCTGGCGACCCTGGGCAAGATCCTGCCGGGGCTGATCATCTTCTCGGACGAGCTGAACCACGCCTCGATGATCGAAGGCGTCAAAGGCGCCAAATGCGAGAAGCATGTCTGGCGTCACAATGACGTGGCCCATCTCGAAGAGCTGCTGAAAGCGGCCCCGAAAGACGCGCCCAAGCTGATCGCGCTTGAATCCGTCTATTCCATGGATGGCGATATCGGCCCGCTCGAAGAGGTCTGTGATCTCGCCGACAAGTACAATGCGCTGACCTATCTGGATGAAGTGCACGCGGTGGGGCTTTACGGCCTGCGCGGCGCGGGCGTCGCCGAGCGCGAAGGCCTGCTGGAGCGCTTTGACATCATCGAAGGCACGCTGGGCAAGGCGTTTGGCGTGATGGGCGGTTATATCGCGGCTGACGAAGTGATCGTTGATGCGATCCGCTCCTGGGCGCCGGGCTTCATCTTCACCACCTCACTGGCCCCGGCTCTGGCTGCGGGCGCACGCGCCAGCGTCGAGTACCTCAAGAGTGCCTATCAGCTGCGCGAGCAGCATCAGGAGCGCGCGGCGACCCTGAAGGCGCGTTTCCGTGAGGCAGGCATTCCGGTGCTGGATTCCATCACGCATATCGTGCCCGTGCATGTGGGCGATCCGGTTCTGTGCAAGCGCATGACCGACGAGCTGCTGGACGTTCACGGCATCTATGTGCAGCCGATCAACTATCCCACCGTGCCCAAGGGCACCGAGCGGATGCGCCTGACGCCGACCCCGCTGCATGATGATGAGATGATGGATGAACTACTTGAGGCGGTGAAAACCGTCTACGCCAAGCATGTGGGCCTGAAGGTCGCATAATGGCGGGCGATCCATCCCAGGATCGTGAGTTCATCTTTGAGTTCGTCACTATTGGCGATTCTGTGCGTGTGGCGGCTGTGGACGTCGCCACCGGCACGGAAGTCGTGGTTTTCGGCCCGGTTCATACGGCCCAGTCTGACTTGCAACGCCTGGCGGCGCGCAAGCTGATCCGTCGCCTGACTCAGGACGGGCATCATGAAGAATCAAAAACGCCCCGGCCTGGCGGCCGGGGCGTGATTGTTTAGTCCAGGGCGTCGTCGCGCTTATTTCTTGCGCGCGCCGCGGCCCAGACCGATTTCCTTGGCGAATTCCGAGCGACGCTTGGAATAGTTCGGCGCCACCATCGGATAGTCAGCCGGCAGACCCCATTTGCGACGATAGTCTTCCGGGGACATGTCGTATTGCGAGCGCAGATAGCGCTTGAGCATTTTCAGTTTCTTGCCGTCTTCCAGGCAGACGATGTAATCGTCGCTGACGGAACGGGACACCGGAACCGCCGGCTTGGCCTTGGGCTCGGGCTTGGACGGCTCGCCGGAAATTTCTTTCATGGTGGCGTAAACCGACTTGATCATGTCCGGAACGCTTTCCGCCGGCACAGAATTGTGCGTGAGAAAAGATGCGACGATGTCGGTGGTCATGCGCATCAGTTCTTCATTGTCGACGGGCAGCAGTGTCTCTTCAGTCATATTCTGATCCTTGCGCAACTTTATAGCGTGTGCGTCTGAAAATGAGATGTACTGTGTTTAATCAACGCATATTCGCTGTACAAGTATTGAGATAAAAAAATCTGCAGCATTTGTGGCGCTTTTTGGGTTGCAATCCATTCACCGTATAGATTGCTGATGCAAGTGTGTGGATTAAACGCGTTCTAGCGCCTTGTCCGGGCTGGCGGCGGGCCGTATGTAGCTAGCAAAGTCCTCTATACGGAGTGCGAGATGGCTGACGCGCAATCTACCGCCCAACACACCTCTTTCTTTTCTCAATCGCTGGCCGATGCGGATCCGCAGCTGGCCTCCGCGATCAGCAAGGAAATCCACCGTCAGCAGACCCAGATCGAACTGATCGCGTCGGAAAACATCGTCTCGCGCGCCGTGCTGGAGGCGCAGGGTTCTCCGCTGACCAACAAATACGCCGAAGGGTATCCCGGACGCCGGTATTACGGCGGCTGCGAATTTGTGGATATCGCCGAGGAGCTCGCCATTGACCGCGCCAAGAAACTGTTCGGCGCAGCCTATGCCAATGTTCAGCCCAATTCCGGCAGCCAGGCCAACCAGGCCGTGTTCCTGGCGCTGCTCAAGCCCGGCGACAAGATCCTCGGCCTCGACCTGTCTGCCGGCGGTCACCTGACCCATGGCGCTCGTCCGAACATGTCGGGCAAATGGTTTGAAGCCCATGCCTATGGGGTGCGCGAGGACAATGCGCTGATCGACTATGACAAGCTGCGCGAGCAGGCCAAGGAGCTTCAGCCGCAGATGATCATTGCGGGCGGCTCCGCCTATCCGCGCGAGATCGACTTCCAGGCCTTCCGGGACATCGCGGATGAGGTTGGCGCCTATCTCCTGGTGGACATGGCGCACTTCGCCGGTCTCGTGGCGGGCGGCGCATATCCGAACCCGGTGCCGTTGGCTGATGTCTGCACCACCACCACACACAAGACCCTGCGCGGTCCGCGCGGCGGCATGATCATCAGCCGCGATGCGGATCTCGGCAAGAAGTTCAACTCCGCTGTCTTCCCGGGTCTGCAGGGCGGTCCGCTGATGCACGTCATCGCCGCGAAGGCCGTCGCCTTTGGAGAAGCGCTGCGTCCCGAGTTCAAGGCCTATGCCGCATCCGTCATCGAGAACTGCCGCGCCATGGCCGGCGCATTGTCGGACGCAGGCTATGACATTGTCTCCGGCGGCACGGACAGCCATCTGGCGCTGGTCGATCTGCGTCCCAAACAGCTGACGGGCGACATTTCCGAAGCCGCGCTCGAGCGTGCGCACATGACCTGCAACAAGAACGGTGTGCCGTTTGACCCTGAAAAGCCGACCGTCACCTCTGGCCTGCGTGTGGGCGCGCCGGCCGGGACGACCCGCGGCTTTGGCGCGGACGAGTTCCGTCGCGTGGGTGAGATGATGGCTGAAGTGCTTGATGCGCTGGCCGCCAACAAGGATGGCGGCGATGCGGCGGTTGAAGCGCGCGTCCGTGATGAAGTGATCGCCCTGTGTGAACGCTTCCCCATCTATCCGGCTCTCGGCTAGGCTTCATCCATGCGGTGTCCCTTTTGCTCGAACCCTGATTCCCAGGTGAAGGATTCCCGCCCGGCTGAAGACAGCCAGGCGATCCGTCGCCGTCGGCATTGTCCGGCCTGCGGCGGGCGGTTCACAACGTTTGAACGGGTGCAGCTGCGGGATCTGCATGTCATCAAGTCGGACGGCAAACGCGAGGGATTTGATCGCGACAAGCTGGCCCGGTCCGTTCTTCTGGCGAGCCAGAAGCGCGCCATCGAGCGTGAGCGTGTGGAGCAGATGATCTCCGGCATTGTCCGGCGTCTTGAAAGCCGCGGCGATCCGGATGTCCCCGCCAGCGTCATTGGCGAGCTCGTCATGGACGGCTTGCGTAATCTCGATACGGTCGCCTATGTCCGCTACGCCTCGGTCTACAAGGACTTTCAGGAAGTCGACGACTTCTCCGAGTTCATCAAGGGCGAAAAACTCGGCCATGAGGACGAGCTGGACGGAGAGCAATGACGGCATCCGCCCCGATGCAGGTCACGCTCAAACTCGCCACCAGTCTTGATGGCCGCATCGCGCTGGCGAACGGTCAGTCTCAATGGATTACAGGTCCTGAGGCGCGCGCCGAGGTGCACCGCATGCGCGCCAGCCATGACGCCATCCTGACGGGTATCGGCACGGTGCTGGCCGATGACCCGCAGATGACCGCGCGTCCGGATGGCGTCCTGGCGGACCGCCAGCCCCAACGCATCGTTCTCGACAGCCAGCTGCGACTGCCGGCCTACGCCGAGATTCTGACCGGTGAACCGGTCTGGGTCTTCCATACCGGAGGGGCCCGGTCCGACCTTGAAAATGTCGAGCTCTTCGAGACAGAGGCGGATGATGGGGGGCGCGTTTCTTTTTCGGCTGTCATGCAGAGCCTGGCGGCGAGGGGCGTCGGGAGCGTCATGATCGAAGCCGGCGGAGAGATCGCCGGGGCCGCCATCCGTTCTGACTGCGTCACCCGGATCGAATGGTTCCGCGCGCCCAGGCTTATCGGGGCGGAGGGCCGCGCCTGCATTGCAGGGCTTGGCCTTGAGGAACTGTCTCTCGCGCCCACATTCAAGCGCATGGAAGTTCGCGCCTGTGGCGCAGATCTCTGGGAAACCTACCAGAAGGGATGATCCCGATGTTCACCGGCCTCGTCTCCGCCCTGGGGCGGATCGTGTCTATCAAGGACGGCGATGTGCGCCGCATGACCGTCTCCAGCCCCTATGATGCGGACACGATCGCGCTTGGCGCATCCATTGCGCATGCCGGCGTCTGCCTGACCGTTGTGGCGTGTCGCAAGACTCAAATGGGCGCGGAGTATGATCTCGACGTCTCCCCCGAAACCCTCTCCAAGACGACGCTCGGAAGCTGGAAAGCCGGTGACGGCGTCAATCTCGAACGGGCTCTGAAAGTCGGCGACGAGCTGGGCGGTCACATCGTTCAGGGTCATGTGGATGGGGTGGGGCGTGTGACGGCGCGGACCGATGAGGACGGCTGGATCCGCTTCATCGTGGAGGCTCCGACCGATCTGAGCCCTTTCATCGCCTACAAGGGCTCGATCGCGGTGGATGGCGTCTCGCTGACCGTGAACCGGGTCGAGGGCGACGAATTCGAACTGATGATCATCCCGCACACCGCCGAAGTCACAACTCTGGGAGCTTTGCAGGCCGGAGCGCGGGTAAACCTTGAGGTCGACGTGATGGCGCGCTACGCCGCCCGTCTGATGCAGGCGCGAGACGTCGCGCCCCTGAACAATGAGGTCCAGTCGTGAGCGAACCCGCCCCCCAATCCGCGCTCTCCCCGGTGGAAGAGATCATCGAGGAAGCCCGCAACGGCCGGATGTTCATCCTGGTGGACGCCGAGGACCGCGAGAATGAAGGCGATCTGATCATTCCCGCCCAGTTCGCGACGCCGGACGTCATCAACTTCATGGCTCGTTATGGTCGGGGGCTGATCTGTCTGTCCATGACCCAGGATCGCGCCAAGACCCTGCAGCTGCCCTTCATGAGCCAGCGCAACCAGTCGCGCCACTCCACCAATTTCACCGTGTCGATCGAGGCGCGCGAAGGCATCTCCACCGGCATTTCCGCCCATGACCGCGCCCTGACCGTCGCCACCGCCATCGACCCCTCCAAGGGTTCTGAAGATGTGGTGTCGCCGGGCCATGTCTTCCCGCTGGTCGCCCGTGATGGCGGCGTGCTGGTGCGCGCGGGTCATACGGAAGCGGCGGTGGACATAGCCCGTCTTGCGGGCGTGAATCCGGCGGGTGTTATCTGTGAGATCATGAAGGATGACGGGACGATGGCCCGTCTGCCTGATCTCATCGAGTTCGCCAAGGAACACAATATGAAGATCGGCGCGATCGCCGATCTGATCGCCTATCGACGCCAGCATGACCGCTTTGTCGAGCGTCGTCTGGATACCGAAGTCACAACCGGGGCAGGCGGCCCCTTCAAGCTGACCGTATTCCGCTCGCTTGTGGACAATGTGGAGCATGTGGCTCTGCATAAAGGTGAAATCACCGCCGATGCGCCGGCGCTGGTGCGCATGCACAAGGTCAGCTTCGCCGATGACGTGCTGGGCGCGCTTGGCGGACGGACGGGTCTGGTGGATAAGGGCGTGAAAGCGCTGTCCGAGCATGACGGCCCGGCCGCCATGGTGTTCATTCGCGAAACCAATCGCGCCGCGATCACCGAGCGCTTTGGCGCGGCGCCGTCCGATCCGCCCGATACGCGTGAAGAACGCCGCTTGCGGGAATACGGGCTGGGCGCTCAAATATTGCTGGATCTGGGCGTGCGCAAGATGATCCTCTTGTCCACCACGCCGCAAAACATTGTGGGGCTGGACGGCTACGGCCTCGAAGTCGTCGAGCAACGCGAATTTGATTGAAGGAGGCGCGAGTGAGCGCTGAGACCCGTGTGCTGCTGATTGCAGCGCCCTTTTACGAAGACATCACCGAGCAGCTGGTCGCCGGCGCCAAGGGCGCGTGTGAAAGCGCTGGCGTGAACGCCGAGGTCGTGGAAGTGCCGGGCGCACTTGAAATTCCGGCGGTGATTGCACTCGCCGAGCAGGGCAAGTCCCCCTATGACGCCTATGTGGCGCTTGGTTGCGTGATCCGCGGCGAGACCAGTCATTTCGATTATGTTTGCGGTGAGTCCGCGCGTGGTCTGATGGACCTGACCCTGAAGGGCGTGCCCGTCGGCAATGGCATCCTGACCGTGGAGAACATCAAGCAGGCCCGTGTTCGCGCCAATGTGGACGAGAAGAACAAGGGCGGTGACGCGGCCAATGCCGCGCTGGCGCTGCTTGATCTCAAGCGCAAGTTCGGGGCGGCCTGATGTCTGATCCCAGCCAGGAAGCCGCCACGGATCGTCGGGCCCGTCTGCGCCGTTCCGCGCGGCTGAGCGCAGTACAGGCGCTTTATCAGATGGAGACCTCGGGCTCGGGCGCGAAGGCCGTGGTCAAGGAATTCCGCGATCACCGCTTTGGCTATGAAGATGAGCCGGGCGATTACGTGGAAACCGATGAGGATTTCTTCGAGGATCTCGTGACCGGCATCGTCTCCATTCAGGCCGATGTGGACAAGCGCATTGGCGGCGTCCTGAAGGAAGGCTGGAAATTATCGCGTCTGGACGCCACCGTGCGCGCCATTCTGCGGGCTGGCGGGTATGAGCTCATTGCACGCAAGGATGTCCCGCCCGCCGTCGTCATCAACGAATATGTCGATGTGGCGCACGCCTTCTTTGAGGATTCAGAGCCCGGTTTCGTGAATGCGACGCTGGATGCGCTCGCCAAGCAGGTGCGTGACGCCTGATCCGATGAGCGGGCAGGGCGAGTTCGAGTATATCCAGTCGCGCCTTGCCCCGCTCAGCGCTGGCCTGCCGGGCGCTGCAGGGCTCGCCGATGACGGCGCTGTGCTGTCGCCGCCCGAAGGCTGCGAGTGGGCGATCACGGCGGATACCCTGATCGAGGGGCGTCACTTTCCCCACGATGAAGACCCGGCCCTGGCCGCGCGCAAGGCCTTGCGCGTCAATCTTTCCGACCTCGCCGCCATGGGTGCGGACCCCTATGCCTATCTGGCCTGTATCGTCTGGCCGGAAGAGGGCCGTGAGTCCCGCATGGCGGGTTTTGCTGACGGGCTGGCGCTGGACCAGGCCGAATACGGCCTTCATCTCGCCGGCGGGGATACGACCGCTGCGCCAGGCCCCTGGATGATCTCGATCACCGCTTTCGGCGTGGTCCCCAAGGGGCGCGCTGTGAGACGCGGCGGCGCCAGGCCCGGCGAAGCGGTGCTGGTCACCGGCGCGATAGGCGACGCCGGTCTGGGGCTGTGGGCGCGCCAGGGCGCCTATGCGCCCAACCCGAATGATGCGTCCTATCTTTCCCGCCGGTTCACGCTTCCCGACCCTCGCTGCGCGCTGACGTCTGTCGTGCGGGCCTTCGCGACCGCCGCAATCGATATTTCAGACGGCTTGCTGTCGGATGCCGGCCATGTGGCGCAGGCTTCAGGCGTGATGCTGGAGCTGGATCTGGACAAAATGCCGCGCTCCAGAGCTGCGGAGGCCTGGGTGCACGCCCAGACGGATCATGACGAAGCGCTCCTGAAACTGGCCTCGGCGGGGGATGATTACGAGCTCCTCCTGACGGTTCCGGAAGACCGTGTTCAGGAGTTTATAGAGGCTTCACAAGAGCTTGGCGTGCCCGTATCCCGTCTCGGACGCGTTCTGTCCGAGGATGTCTCCACAGGCGGCGTGGTGGTGACGGCGCGAGACCGTATTCTGACGCCCTCGTCTTTTGGATTTACGCATTTTTGAGGCTTCTCCTGTAGGGAGGAGTCATGATTCGGATTTTCGCATACGCACTCAGCGCTTCGCTCGCCCTGACCACGCCCGCTCTTGCGGGTGGTGGCGGAGGAGGCGGCGGTGGCGGCGGAGGTGGGGGAGGCTCCACCGGTCCGGGCGCAGTCGCATCCACAGATCTGCCGCTCTACAACTCTGTTGAAGAGGCCACCCAGGCCCTGATGGCGGAATTCGGCGAGGACGAGACCTGCCCGCGCAACGTGGACGTTCCATCCATTGTGGTTCCGGTCGAGACTCATCAGTATTTGTATGGCTATGCCTTTGTAACGCCTCGGATCTGCCTGGCCCGTGGCGTTAGCGAAACGCGGTTCATCGAGCGTCTTCACTTCATGGTTGATGTGATGGTCCGCTCGGCCCACCGCCATCCGTTCCACATGGATGACGCGGGTGAGATCGATCGCGAGGCGACCCGTGAATTCCTTCTGACCGCGCTTGCCGAAGTGGTGGAGCCGGGACAGATCGAACGGCTTGATCTTCTGGGATCCGATATCCGGCCCATGAACTGATCCGAGAATATAGCTGCACTGCAGCAATTCTCTTTACTGTTGCATCCCCCTGAAAACCATGACTAGGCTTTTGGCTATTAAAGCAAAAGCCGCCGGTCATTGGGGCTTTCCCCATGTCTCTGAAGCGGCTGTGAAAACAGTACTCAGACGCTCGGGGAGGGTGTCATGCAATCAGTGACTATCTGGCTTTGGATCTCGCTGGCCTGTGGCGGGTTGGCTGTGCTCTACGGGGCTTTCCAGATTCGTTCCATTCTGTCGGCCAGCGCCGGCACAGAGCGCATGCAGGAAATCGCCAGCGCCATTCAGGAAGGCGCCAACGCCTATCTCAAACGCCAGTACATGACGATCGCCGCCGTTGGGGCGGCGATTTTGATTCTGGTGGGCGTCCTGCTCGGTCCGGTCGTGGCCATCGGTTTCCTGATCGGGGCGCTTCTGTCCGGTGCCGCAGGCTTCATCGGCATGCTTGTGTCGGTCCGCGCGAATGTGCGCACCACCCAGGCGGCGATGGATTCTCTGCAGGCCGGGCTTTCGATGGCGTTCAGGGCCGGGGCGATCACGGGCATGCTCGTGGCGGGATTGGCGCTGCTGGCGGTCACCGGATATTATCTGTTCCTCACTCAGGGCGCGTCCTTTAACGCGTCTGAACACCCCAGGGAAATCATTGATGGTCTCGTAGCCCTCGGCTTTGGCGCGTCCCTGATCTCCATCTTCGCCCGGCTGGGCGGCGGCATCTTCACCAAGGGCGCCGATGTGGGCGGCGACATGGTCGGCAAGGTCGAAGCGGGCATCCCCGAGGATGATCCGCGCAACGCCGCCACCATTGCCGACAATGTGGGCGATAATGTCGGCGACTGCGCCGGCATGGCGGCCGACCTGTTCGAGACCTATGCGGTGACCATTGTGGCGACCATGGTGCTCGCCTCGATCTATTTCCGCGACGCCATGGGCGCTGTCACTCTCGACGCGATGATGATCTATCCGCTCGCCATTGGCGGTGTCTGCATGGTCGCCTCGATCCTGGGCGCGTTCTTCGTGCGGCTTGGCAAGGGTTCCACCAATGTCATGGGCGCGCTCTACAAGGGCTTTTTCGCCTCAGCCCTGTTCTCGATTGTAGGACTGGGCATCGCGACCCATTTCGTTCTCGGCTTTGATTCGACCGTTCTGACCGCCATGGGGCGCGAAATCAGCGCCCTGTCGCTGTTCTATTGCGGCCTGACAGGTCTGGCGGTGACGGGTCTCATCGTCTGGATCACTGAATTCTATACCGGCGTGAACTACGGCCCGGTGAAATCGGTGGCCAAGGCGTCGGAGTCCGGCCATGGCGCGAACGTCATCCAGGGCCTTGCCGTGTCGATGGAAGCCACCGCGCTGCCGGCGCTGGTGATCATCGGCGCCATCATGCTCACCTTCAACCTGGCAGGCCTGTTCGGCATCGCTATCGCGGTGACGACCATGCTCGCGCTGGCAGGCATGGTGGTTGCGCTCGACGCGTTCGGCCCGGTCACCGACAATGCCGGCGGCATCGCCGAGATGGCGGGGCTGGAAGGCGCGGTGCGTGACACCACCGACATGCTCGATGCGGTCGGCAACACCACCAAGGCGGTCACCAAGGGCTACGCCATCGGCTCGGCCGGGCTGGGGGCGCTGGTGCTGTTCGCCGCCTACACCGAGGATCTGGCTTTCTTCGCCTCCGATCCGGAGACCTATCCGTTCTTCGCCGGATTGACGGTGAATTTCTCGCTGTCCAACCCCTATGTGGTGGTGGGCCTGCTGTTCGGCGGTCTGTTGCCTTTCCTCTTTGGCGGCATGTCGATGACGGCGGTCGGCCGGGCGGCCCAGGCCGTGGTCGAGGAGGTGCGTCGCCAGTTCCGTGAAGAGCCGGGCATCATGAAGGGCGAGGTGAAGCCCGATTATGGCCGGGCGGTGGACCTTCTGACCAAGGCGGCGATCCGGGAGATGATCATCCCCTCGCTCCTGCCGGTGCTCAGCCCGATCGTTCTGTTCTTCATGGTGAACGCCATCGCAGGGCGGGCCGAAGCGCTGGCTAGCGTGGGGGCGATGTTGCTGGGCGTGATCGTGACCGGCCTTTATGTGGCGATCTCCATGACCGCCGGCGGCGGGGCCTGGGACAACGCCAAGAAATACATCGAGGACGGCCATCATGGCGGCAAGGGATCTGAAGCCCACAAGGCCGCAGTGACCGGCGACACCGTGGGCGATCCCTACAAGGACACGGCGGGACCCGCTGTGAACCCGATGATCAAGATCACCAATATCGTGGCCTTGCTCATGCTGGCGGTGCTGGCGGGCCTGTAGGCCGTCACACGGCGCAAAGAAAAACCCCCGGCGTTTGGCGTCGGGGGTTTTTTGTATTCGGGTGAAGGAGCGTCTAGCCGCCCGGGCGCGGACCGCCGGCGCCGCCGGGCAGGTTCTGCTCGCCGCCGAACTGTTCGCTCGGCAGACGGCCCACATTCCCGAGAAGCTGTTCGAGAATGGTCAGCTCGCGGCCGCGGGTCGGGGTTTCCCGATCCACGAAGGCGACGACACGGCCATCTTCCATGCCGTATTCGTCCACCGCGCTCACCACGCCATTCTCGTCAAAGCGTACGGCGATGATGCGGCGTTCGCGCGTGTCCGGACGCAGATAGGCGAGATATTCGCGGGTGGCGGAAATGTAATACCAGGTGTCCTGTTCAAAAGCGCCGCGGGTGGAGGGATTGCCCAGGGTCGCCAGGACGGTGGACTGGCTGTCCACGCCGACCGTCAGTTCGGGCACTTCACCGTCCGGATAGCGGAAGCCGTGACTGCGCAGGGTCGGATTGCAGGCCGAGACCAGTCCGGCGCTGATCAGGACGGTAGCGGTGAGGATGGCTCGGCTGAGGCGCATAAGGGCTCCTATAACGGCATCTTTGACGCGGGCGTCAGTGGTCAGTCGGCTTGCGCAGGGCTATCTGCTTGACGTAACCGGATGGAACCATAGCCGCAAGCGCTCAGTGAGGGGAGCCTGTTAATACATGTTCAGCCGACTGTTCAGGAAAGACCGCCGCAAACAGATCGCGCGGCGTCTGTATGACTCGCTCGTGCGCGCCGCCCGGTCTCCCGAGTTCTACGGTCCCAAGGCGGTTGAGGACAGCGTGGACGGACGCTTTGACATGATCGTGCTGCACGCGGTCCTGCTGATGCGTCGCCTGCGAGAGGGCGAGGAGGCGGGCCGCGATCTCGCCCAGCTGGTCTTTGACGTGATGTTCGATGACATGGATGCGGCCCTGCGAGAAATGGCGACCGGCGATCTCAGCGTCGGCAAGAAGATCAAGATCATGGGGGAGGCCTTCTATGGCCGCGCCAAGGCCTATGAAACGCCCCTGAGCGAGGGGGACCGTAGCGCTCTGGCTCAAGCCATAGAACGCAATCTCTTTGAGGAAAGTCCATTGAGCGCAGAGGTCTGTGATCGGCTGGCCGCCTATGCGCTGGACAGCGCCGAACGCCTGCGTGACCAACCCATCGAGAGCCTCCTTGCAGGCGAAGCCCCCCGGTATGCTCGCCTGTGAGGAAGCGGAGCGCTTCTCTTGCATTGATAGGGTCAATGAGTAAGGTTCGCGCGCCGCTGGCTGCTTGCCGGCGCGTATGTTGATTTAAGACGGATTGTCTATGACCTCACCGTTGGTCCTATCCATCGACGCCATGGGCGGCGATGATGCGCCGAAGATCGTTGTTGACGGCGTGGCGCAGTTTCTCAAAGGCCGCAAACGAGCGGTGAAGCTGATCCTTCATGGCGACGAGGCTCAGATCGCCCCGCTCGTGGCCGCCCATGAGGGTCTGGCCGACGCCTGTGAGATTCGCCATTCCGACAGTGAAGTGGACATGTCCGCCAAGCCGTCCGAAGCCGTGCGCCGGGCGCGGGGCTCTTCCATGTGGAACGCCGTTCTTTCCGTGAAGGAGGGCGAGGCGCATGTGGCGGTTTCGGCCGGCAATACCGGCGCGCTGATGGCCATCTCCAAGGTGGTGCTGCGCATGAAGAAGGGCGTTCACCGCCCCGCCATCGCCGCCAGCTGGCCGGCCCCGCAGGGTTTCTCCACCGTGCTGGATGTGGGCGCGAATGTGGACTGCTCGCCGTCGCAGCTTGTCGAGTTCGCCGTTCTGGGCGAGGCCTTTCACCGCGCCGTGCATGGCGTGAAGCATCCTACCGTGGGCCTGCTGAATGTGGGCCAGGAAGAGCTCAAGGGCGATCAGACCATCCGCGACGCGGACGCGCTGATCCGCGAAGCCGAGCTGGATCTTGATTATCAGGGCTTCATCGAAGGCGATGACATTTCCGCGGGCACCACGAATGTGGTCGTCACGGACGGCTTTACGGGCAATGTGGCGCTGAAGACCGCCGAAGGCACGGCGCGCCTTGTGGGCGGCTGGCTGCGCGAGGCGCTCACAAGCTCCTTCATCGCCAAGCTGGCGACCGGTCTTCTCAGCCTGGGGGCCCTGGGCCAGCTGCGCGCAAAGATGGATCCGCGCAACGTCAATGGCGGCGTGTTTCTGGGCCTGAACGGCGTTGTGGTCAAAAGCCATGGCGGCACGGATGCGCTAGGTTTCGCGACCTCGCTGCGCATTGCGCTCGAAATGGCGGACAGCCGCTTTTTGTCCGAGATCGAACAGAATCTGGAACGTCTGTCTGCACTTGAAGCGGACGCCGCGTCCGAAGGGGAAACCGCTTGACCTATTCACGCATCGCCGGGATCGGCTCGCACCTGCCTGAGAAAGTCCTGACCAACAAGGGCATGGAGGCGATTGTCGAAACCAGCGACGAATGGATTCGCGAGCGGACGGGCATCACCAAGCGCCATATTGCAGCCGACGGCGAATACACCTCTGATCTTGGCGTGCAGGCGGCGCGCAAGGCGGTCGATCAGGCCGGTCTGTCCCTGGACCAGGTGGATCTGATCATTGTGGCGACCGCCACGCCGGATCTGACCTTTCCCGCCACGGCGACGATCGTCCAGCACAAGCTGGGCATCAAGCAGGGCTTCGCCTTCGACGTTCATGCGGTCTGCTCGGGCTTTCTCTACGCCCTGGCGACGGCGGACAGCTTCCTGCGCACGGGACAGGCCAAATGCGCGCTAGTGATTGGGGCCGAGACCTTCTCGCGCATTCTCGACTGGACCGATCGCACCACGTGCGTGCTCTTCGGCGATGGAGCCGGCGCCATGGTGCTGACCGCGGAAGAGGGGGATCCGGCCGAGTTCAAGGGCGTGCTCAAGACCTATCTGGAATCGGACGGTGAATACTGCGACCTTCTTTACGTCGATGGCGGTCCGTCCCGGACGAAGACCGTTGGCCATCTGCGGATGCAGGGCAATCAGGTGTTCCGGCACGCCGTGACCAAGATTTCCGGCGCCATGACGACGCTGTGCGCGCAAACCGGCGTGGATATCGCGGATATCGACTGGGTCGTGCCGCACCAGGCCAATCAGCGCATCCTGCTGGGCGTGGCGAAAAAGCTAGGCATTTCAGTGGATCAGGTTGTCTCGACCGTGGCCGAGCACGGCAACACCTCCGCCGCCTCCATCCCGCTAGCCTTTGACGCTGCGGTGCGTGACGGCCGCATCAAGCGGGGCGATACGGTGCTGATGGAAGCGCTTGGTGGCGGCTTCACCTGGGGCGCCGCGTTAGCGCGTTATTAAGCGCGTTCATTGTCCGACCTATGGTTAACGTTGACCATGATGGCGTTTGCGACGTAACGTCTTCATCGCAGACATTAAAACGGGGGCCAACATGGGTTCGAACACCGTCACGCGCGCCGATTTGTCAGATGCCGTCCACCGCGAAGTCGGCCTGTCCCGACACGAAAGCGCAGAGCTGGTTGAAGCCGTTCTCGACATGATCTCCGACAAGCTGGTCGGCGGTGAGTCAGTGAAGCTTTCCTCATTCGGATCGTTTCTCCTGCGCGACAAGACGGGCCGCGTCGGACGCAATCCCAAGACGGGTGAGGAAGTGCCGATCGAGCCGCGCCGCGTGCTGGTCTTCAAACCCTCGCAAGTGCTCAAAGACCGGGTGGACGCCGCCCTGTCCAAATAGGACCCGCCCATGAGCGAGAAATCGCCTGACGCCTACCGGACCATATCCGAAGCCGGGGAGGAGGCCGGACTGCCGCCTCACGTCCTGCGGTTCTGGGAAAGCAAGTTTGCACAGCTCAAACCCGTCAAGCGCGCCGGCGGACGGCGCATGTATCGCCGCCAGGACGTGTTGCTGCTCAAGGGTCTGCGCCGTCTGCTGTATGATGACGGGTACACCATCAAGGGCGCTCAGAAATATCTGCGCGAACATGGCGTCGCTGCGGTTGCATCCCTGGCCGACGCCGAGACGCCGAGCCCGGATCCCGCACAGGACCTGAAGCCGACCGTAGAGTCGCAACAGTCCGAGACGCCTGTTCAGGCTGAGGTCCCGGTGCAGACGGCTCCGGTTCATGACGCCGAACCGGTCGCTCTGTCAGAGAGCCAGATCTATCTCGCGCGACGAGCTTTGTTCCGGCTTGAACAAGCGCGTGCGCGTCTGAGCGGCGTGCTTGAGAAAACCGCCTGACTCGAGATGGCTTTCGGGCTGCAATCGGCTCTGCAGCAGACCGCGCAGAATGGTTGCCTGACGGCGTCTTGCCCCTTATACATCCCACCTCTCCGGACGCCGGGACCTGTTCGGAGACAGGAAAGTCGGAACGTGGCGCAGCCCGGTTAGCGCACTGGTCTGGGGGACCAGGGGTCGCGAGTTCAAATCTCGCCGTTCCGACCATTTCCCTTTTCGAAGACTTCTGATTTGTCTTCCCCAAGTTCACGAAACATATGACGACACTGTGAGAAGATCAGTGCGTTGTCTTCTGGTATCCGCGTCTGAAATTCTGCTCGTTTGAGCGGGGGTTCAAAACGATGAACACAGGAAGAGACGGATGCGATTTCTCACGCAGGCCATAACGCTCGCGCTCTTGGTGATACTCAGCACCGCCTCACTGACAGAAGCGCAATCTGAAAATCTGGCCGAGATCGTCCGCGAAGAAGTCGAGGCCATGATGGCGCAGACCGAATTTGCTTCTGTATCCGTGGCGATCGTTGAGCGGGGTGAGAATGCAACCTATCATTTTGGACGGCTGTCCGATGGCTCGGGCCCCGATGATGAGACGCTGTATGATATCGGTTCCCTGACCAAGACACATACCGGCCTGCTATTGGCGCTGGCTGTCTCTGACGGGCTGCTCGCTCTGGATGATCCTGTTGCGCTGTATATGCCGGAACTGGATCCAGGGGTGTTCTCGAAAAACGGCGAGCACGCCACGATCCGACATCTTGCGACCCATGTCTCCGGCATGCCTCAGGATCTCGCGTGCGACGCCCCTGATCAGACCCCCGATGCTTTGCTCGCCTGTTTTCTGGACCATGACCAGAGTGATCTTGTGGATCGTTTGCGGTCCATGGAACTTCTCTCGGTCCCGGGTGAGCAATATCGGTATTCCAATGCAGCTGTGCGGCTTCTTGGGCTGATACTGGAGCGTGTCTACGAGACCTCCTTTGATGAGCTCCTGACCGAACGGGTCTTTCCACGCACAGGCCAGACGGAAACCTACAGTGCACTCACGCCAGAACAGCATGCACGCTGGCAAGTTGGACAGCAGGCCGACGGCGACCAGGCTCCGGATGCATCCATGTATTTCAATCCGGCAGGCGGTTTGAAGTCCACGGCTCCGGATATGGGCCGATATATGCGCTATTATTTGACCAGTGAGGAGCCGCTGGCGCGGGACGCAGTCACATTGCTGGTTGGCGAACCCGACGGACTTGGACGCGCCTATATCTGGAACACGTTCAGACTCGACACCGTCGGTCAGCTTTATCATGGCGGCGGCACGTTCGGGACTTCCGCCTGGATTTCCATTTATCCCGAAGCGGGATTGGGCATTTTCATGGTGACCCCTTCTGTCAGCCCGACCGCCCAGGCGGACCTGAACGGCGCTTCAAACGCGATCATTGCGCGTTTGCGCTATGATGACTGACGGAATGCGCCAAGGCTCAGGCATGTCCGGGGTTCAGGAATGGGTGGCGGATTTAACCTTCATCAATCCGACTTTTCCTTTCCGAACAAACTCGTGATAAGCCGAAACAGTCTTTTTGCGTTCGCGCATGCTCATGATGGGTTCGATGTCTGATTACGATGAGATCCTGATCGCTCTGCGCCGTATCACGCGCGCGATCGATATCCACTCCAAACGTCTTGTGAAAAGTTCCGGGCTGACCGCGCCCCAGCTGGTGGTGCTGCAGTCCCTGCGCCAACGCGGTGAGCTTGCGCCGAGCGCCATCGCCCGCGTGGTGTCGCTCAGCCAGGCGACCGTCACATCCATCCTGGATCGTCTGGAAGCGCAGAAGCTGGTGGAGCGTCGGAGGTCTGAAAGCGACCGCCGCGTGGTGCTGGTGGGGCTGACCTCACTGGGTCTGGAGAAGGCTCAGGGCGCTCCGGAGCTGCTTCAGGCGGGGTTCCTGCGCGCGTTTCGCGAATTGCCGAGCTGGGAGCAGCACATGCTGATCGCTTCGGTCCAGCGGGTCGCCGAGCTCATGGACGCCAAGGATATCGACGCCTCGCCGATTCTGGCCGCGGGCGAGATGAAGCATCTTTACGAGTACGACCAGTCAGGATCAGAGCCTGACAGCGAGACAGAGGCTGGCTGACATGAAAAGGGCGGGACCGTGATGCGGGCCCGCCCTTTTCTTCAGACGTCTGCAGCGTCTAGTAACCGCTCATCCGGGCGACTTCGCCGGCATTGAACGCGTCATCGCCCAGGAACTCGCCCGCGGCCTGCGCGCGCTTGTAGTAAAGGCCGATATCGTATTCGTCGGTCATGCCGACGCCGCCATGCATCTGGATGCCTTCGGCGGCGGCCAGACGGGACACCTGGGTGGCCTTGGCTTTCGCCGCCACGCACCAGAGCGGCGCCTGGCTCGGCTGGGTATCCAGCGTCGTCAGAGCCCGGCGCACCAGCGAACGCGCCAGTTCCAGCTCGCCCAGCAAATGGGCCGCGCGGTGCTGCAGGCCCTGGAAGCTCGAGATCGGCACGCCGAACTGCTCGCGCTCGGAGATATAGGCGATGGTGTCGTCAAACGCCTGTTCGGCCACACCGAGGGATTCCGCCGCCTGACAGGCGCGACCCGCATCCAGAAGGCGACGATAGGCGGCGTCTGAATCGTCAGCGCCGGACAGGAAGGCGTCGCCATCAAGCTTCACATCATCAAAGGTGAAGTCGGCGGGCACATGGCTGTCTACGGTACGGCGGTCCTCGCGAGAGACGCCGTTCGCTTTCGGATCGACCATGAAGAGGCCGATCTGATCGTCATCCATACGGGCTACGACGATCAGCAAGTCTGCGCCGGCGCCCTCATTCACGAAACGCTTTTTGCCAGACAGAACAAAGCCGTTGCCGTCTTTCTTCGCACGCGTCTCGATGTGGTCGGGGTTGTGCCGGGCCCGCTCGTCGAGCGCGATGGCGATTACCGTCTCGCCCGCCGCGATCCTGGGCAGCCATTTGGATTTCTGCGCGTCAGTGCCCGCGAGGTTGAAGGCGGTCGCGGCCAGAACCGAGGTCGACAGGAAGGGCGAGGAGGCGAGGGTGCGCCCCATCTCCTCCAGCACCAGGCCGGCTGCGGCATAGCCCATGTCCACACCGCCATGGTCCTCGCTGACCAGAACGCCGGACCAGCCCATTTCCGCAAAGGAGGACCAGAGTTCGGAGGAAAAGCCCGTCGGGCTTTTTTCATCGCGCAGGGCGCGCAGGGCGGTGACGGGAGCGGATTCGGCGAGGAAGGCGCGCGCGGAATCGCGCAGCATCTGCTCGTCTTCGTTGAGAACAAAGCTCATCGATAAAGTCCTTGAGTTCTAAGGTGCGCCTAGGCGCCCGGCAGGTTCAGAACGCGCTTGGCGACGATGTTTAGGTTGATCTCGCTGGTGCCGCCCTCGATGGAGTTGGCGCGCGAGCGCAACCAGGAGCGCGCGACCTCGCCGTCGCTCTCCTTCTCGCCTTCCCACAGCAAGCCGTCATAGCCCAGGGCGGACATGTTCAGCTCGTTGCGGCGCTTGTTCAGTTCCGTGCCCATGTATTTGAGAAGCGAGGCGCGCGCGCCCACGCCTTCGCCATGGTCCGCTTCTTCCTTCACCCGGCGCATCGTGGCGTCGAACGCCAGACCATCGATGGTCAGGCGGGCCACATCGCCGCGCAGGATCGGGTCGGACATCTTGCCGTCCGCATCCACTTCGCCGGACTGATGCGCGGCGGTGACCGGGTTGAGACCGCCGAAGGCGGCTTCGGAGACGATGCCGGCGCGTTCGTGGCTGAGAAGGTATTTCGCGATTTCCCAACCCTGGCCGGCCTCGCCGACGCGGTTCTTCACCAGCGCCTTCGCATCATCAAAGAAGGTCTCGCAGAAGGGCGATTTGCCCGAGATCAGCTTGATCGGCTTGGTTGTGACGCCCGGCTGGTCCATGTCGATCAGCAGGAAGGAAATGCCATTGTATTTGGGCGCATCCGCTTCGGTGCGCACCAGCGCGAAGATCCAGTCGGACTTGTCTGCGTAGGACGTCCAGACCTTCTGGCCATTGACGGTGTAATGATCGCCCTCGAGCACGCCCTTGGTGCGCAGGGAGACCAGGTCAGAACCGGCGCCCGGCTCGGAATAGCCCTGGCACCAGCGGATCTCGCCGCGCGCGATCGGCGGCAGGAATTCGAGCTTCTGCTCATGCGTGCCGTATTTCAACAGCGCCGGGCCCAGCATCCAGATGCCGAAGCTGTCGAGCGGGGAGCGCGCATTGATCGCCTTCATTTCCTCTTTGAGGACAAAGGCTTCTTCTTTGCTCAAGCCGCCGCCGCCATATTCCTTGGGCCAGGTCGGCACGGTCCAGCCGCGCTCGGCCATGCGCTCGAGCCAGACTTTCTGGTCTTCGCTGGCGAAGGTCCAGTTGCGGCCGCCCCAGCAGATATCGGCTTCGGACTTGATCGGCTGACGCATGCCCTGGGGACAGTTGGCCTCGAGCCAATCTTTTGTTTCCTTGCGGAAATTCTCAAGCGACATGATGCGCTCCTCCCTTGGTTTTGAAAGAAAGGTAAGGCGCTAAGGAGTTCATGACCAGCCCTGTTTTGCGCCTGCAGCACTGGCATGTCGCCGCAGCCGTCACTTGCCCCCGCGTGTCCGTCGGATATGTAGCTAGCATGACGCCTTGTTCGATCAGGATCCGAGATGACGACGCACACGCTTCCCAAGCCCTTCACCGCCGCTGACACACATCGCGGCATGTTCTGGTGGCTGGTGGTGGTGGGGCTGTTCGTCTGCGCGATGATCATCGTGGGCGGAGCGACCCGTCTGACGGACTCAGGCCTCTCGATCACCGAATGGCGGCCCGTGACCGGCGCGATCCCGCCCTTGACCGAGGCAGGCTGGGAGGTCGAGCTCGAGAAATATCGCCAGATCCCCGAATACCAGGAACAGAACCGCGGCATGTCCATGGCCGAGTTCCAGTTCATTTACTGGTGGGAATGGGGGCATCGCCAGCTCGGGCGGACGCTGGGCCTCGTCTATTTCGCGCCCTTCATGTTCTTCCTGTTCACCAGGCAGGCGCCGAAACGGCTTCTGCCGCGCCTTTGGGTGCTGTTCGGTCTGGGCGGTCTTCAGGGCGCGATCGGCTGGTGGATGGTGTCTTCGGGCCTCGTGGACCGTCTCGACGTCAGTCAGTACCGGCTCGCCACACATCTCAGCATGGCCTTCCTGATCCTGGGGCTGACGCTGTGGACGGCGCTGGAGCTGCGCTACGGGCAGGCGCAAGCGCTCACACGATCAAGACTGTTCCGGCCCGCAGCGATTTTCTGGGGCGCTGTGCTGTTTCAGATTGCGCTTGGCGCCTTCGTGGCGGGGCTGGATGCGGGACGAATCTTCAATACCTGGCCGGGCTTTTACGGTCAGCTGGTTCCCGATGACTATCTGAGCGGCATGCCCTTCTGGCAGGCGATCTTTGAGAGCCGCCCGGCCGTCCAGTTCCAGCACCGCTGGTTCGCCTACATCCTGTTTGTGGGCGGTCTCTGGCTGGGCTGGCGAATGATCAGGAGCCCCGCCGTGGAGCTCAAGCGCATGGGCGTGGTGGTCTCCGCAGCGCTTGTGGTGCAGGTCGCGCTCGGGATCATCACGCTGATCCATGTGGCGCCGCTGTCGCTGTCGCTGATGCACCAGGCCGGCGGCATCATCCTGTTCCTGACCAGCGGCGCGCTGGCCTGGACCGCCGCACGGGGCGCGGTTCTGGTGGAGCCTGAACTGGCGAAGAACGAGGCCTAGGCCTCGTCTCCGCTCACCACGGTGCGCGACAGGACTTCACGGGCGACCAGCTTGACGCTGGAATCGGCTGCGTCATAGACCGCCATGATGCCGCTCGAGAACGCCATGCCGCCGTAATTGGCTTCGGTGACGGCGAGGGCGGTCGGGCGTTCGAAGGCCGGAGCGCTGAGGCCGTCCTCGAACTGCACGTCCACGATCAGTTCCAGGGATCGCGCGTCATAGACCGAGACCAATCCGGTCTGAGCGGAAGCGATCAGCGCCACCGGACGGCCCAGCAATTCGGTATAGGAGACATCCGCGACGGAGAGCCCGGCGGCGAAGGCGGATTGGGCGCTCTCCGGTGTCACCCGGGCCAGACCGGCGGTCGGGCCGGCGACCAGGAGATCGTCCTCGGCGGCGGCGCAGGAGCGCGCCGGGAAGGGCAGGGTGCGCGCTGCGCGTTCCTCCACGGACAGACCGGCGCCGCCAGCGTCACGCACGCGCACGATGCGGGCTTCCGCGTCTTCGCCCAGCACCGCGAGCTCGACATAGCCAATGCCCTGGCTGAACAGGCAGACGCCGGCCGCGGTGGACAGGGCGGCCTCGCTTTCCAGCGGCAGTTCGATCACTTCCCGGGTTTCGCGCACGATCACGAAGCCGCGCAGTGCGCCCATGTCATCAATGCCGAACAGCAGCGGAAAGGTTTCGCCGCGCAAGGCGAAGTTCGAGACGCCGGCCAGACCGCGCAGTTCAGGACCCGCAGCGCTGATGATCGTTTCGCCATCGATATTGTAGACGTCAAAGCCGCCGCCCGTGAGAGAGGACGCCAGCAGACCGGTCCAGGGCGCGTCGTCATTGGGCAGGAAGATCAGGGATTCAGCCCGTCCCGCCGTTTCAAAGGCGCCGGTCACCATCGCGTTCCGGGTCTCTACGGTCACGTCATTGTCTTCGTTCTCGGGCGCGGGCGCCTCACAGCCCGCCATCAGGAGCAGGCCGCCGGACAGTGCAGCAGACAGAAGAAGACGGGTACGGCGTGCGGTCATGGTCAGCCTCGGCTCAAACAGGGCGAAAACGCGTGTCGGCGCACAGTATATGCAATCCGTCATGGCGTCACACAACGGCTGCAGCCTTGTGATTTCAACGGGCTTTTCTAAGTGCGGTAACAAGATACCGTATTTCTAAGTCCCTGAAAAACAGCTAATTTCACAACAGGTGTTGACGTGACTGTCTGGCGCGCGTAGAAGCCGCCCACCTTCGCGACAGGGATGGGCCCTGGCGCGTGAAAACGGACACCAAGGCAGAGCGATGAAGACCTTTACCGCCAAGCCCGCGGACGTCGAGAAAAAGTGGGTCGTGATTGACGCCGAAGGGGCCATTGTTGGTCGCCTGGCTGCGTACATCGCCACGCGTCTCCGCGGCAAGCACCGCCCTGATTACACCCCGCACGTCGACACCGGCGACCACGTTGTGGTCATCAACGCCGACAAGGTGGTGTTCACGGGCCGCAAGTTCCAGGACAAGCGCTACTATCGCCACACCGGTCACCCGGGCGGCATCAAGGAAACCTCTCCGCGCAAAGTGCTGGAAGGCCGTTTCCCCGAGCGCGTGGTCGAGATGGCCGTCAAGCGCATGCTTCCGAAAGAAAGCCCGCTCGCACGTTCGCAGTTCTCCAAACTGCGCGTGTACGCTGGCGCGGAGCATCCGCATGAAGCGCAGAACCCTGAAGTCGTCGACTTCAAGTCCATGAACACCAAGAACGCGCGGGGCTAATGAACATGGCTGATGAAGCTCGTTCCCTGGAAGACCTGAAGTCCGCTCTGCAGGACGCAGGCTCCGACATCGTTCCGGAAGCTCCGGAAGAACAAGTTCTGGCTGAGCCGAAACTCGACGAGTTTGGCCGCGCCTATGCGACCGGTCGTCGTAAGGACGCCACCGCGCGCGTCTGGATCAAGCCGGGCTCCGGCAAGATCATCGTCAATGGCCGCGACCAGGAAGTGTATTTCGCACGTCCGGTGCTGCGCATGATGATCGCCCAGCCGTTTGAGGCTGCTGACCGTGCCGATGCGTTCGACGTGTACTGCACCGTCAAGGGCGGCGGTCTGTCCGGCCAGGCCGGCGCGGTCCGTCACGGCATTTCCCGTGCGCTGACCTATTTCGAGCCGTCTCTGCGGGGCGTGCTTAAGGCTGGCGGCTTCCTCACCCGCGACTCCCGCGTGGTCGAGCGTAAGAAATACGGCCGCAAGAAAGCCCGTCGCAGCTTCCAGTTCTCGAAGCGCTAGGACGATCTTTCCGATCCGATTACGTCAAAGGGCGGCTCAGTCGAGCCGCCCTTTTTCGTTTGCGCCGCGCTTCCAAGACGGGTGCGCTCATGCTCTCATCCTCCTAAATACAAAAGGGAGGAGACGATCATGATCGAGGTGACGCCCAGTGGCGGGTCCTGCGGCGCAGAGGTGCGCGGCGTGGACCTGTCCAGGCCATTATCAGATAGCGAGATCGACGAGATCCACGCCGCCTGGCTGGACCATCATGTGCTCGCCTTTCCCGATCAGAAGCTGGATGACGACCAGCTGGAAGCCTTCTGCCAACAATTCGGGCGGTTTGGCGAGGATCCGTATTTCAACCCCATTCCGGGTCGCACCCATATCGCGGCGGTAAAGCGGGAGGCGGACGAGACCAACCCGATCTTCGCCGAGCACTGGCATTCGGACTGGAGCTTTCTGGCCCAGCCGCCCAAGGGCACGGTGCTCTACAGTCTCGACATCCCGCCCGTGGGCGGCGACACGCTGTTCTCCAACCAGCATCTGGCGTTCGAGGCCATGCCCGACGAGATGCGGGCCCGGTTTGCAGATCTTCAGGCCATCCATTCCCCGGTGATGGGCTATTCGCTCAAGGGCGCCTATGGCGATGTCAGCAAGAATGGCGCGATGGATATCCGCCCGTCAGCCGAGGCCGAGCATGTGCGCTTCACCCATCCGCTCGCTCCCGCTCATCCGGAAACCGGACGACGTGGCCTGCTCAGCGGGATCGGCTATTGGATCGGATTTGAAGGCGTGGACGATCACAAAGCGCTGGAACTGATCCTGGAGCTCAATGAGTGGCAATCGCGGCCCGAGTTTGTCTTCGCCCAGAAATGGGAACCGGACATGCTGGTGATGTGGGACAATCGCAGCGTCGTCCACAAGGCGACCGGCGGGTATGAAGGCTATCGCCGCGAGCTGCACCGGATCACGCTTTACTGACACATCAAAAACGGGCGACGCCAAAGAGCGCTGCCCGTTCGACAAAAGTCTTTTTTGAACCGTTGCTTAGGCGTCCGCCAGAGACCGTGTCGCCCAGAGGCCTTTGACGGCGAAGGTGCGGCCTGGACCATTCTGCACGTTGAAGAACAGGGTGGACCCGTCCGGCGAGAAGCAGGGTCCGGTGATCTCGCTATACTCGCCCTCGACGTCCGACGCGGCGTTGCGACCGATCGTGTAGACGCGGCCATCGGGCGTGATGCCGCGAATGAATTGCTCGTTATCGCCATCCTCGACCACGACGAGATCGCCCCAGGGCGCGACCGTGATGTTGTCGCACTTCTCAAGCACGCGCTCGTCAGTGGTCTGAACCAGCAAGGTCAGCTCGCCCGGCTGAGCGGTTTCGCCGTCCTGGCCTTCAAGCGGAGAGGGGCGATAGCGCCAGATCTGGCCGATATGTTCCGGTCCGCCATCCGTGCAGCAGAAGAAGACTTCATTGTCGCCGAACCACATGCCTTCGCCGCGGGTGAAGTTGGCGGCCCCGGCGTCCACCATGCGGCTGGCGAGGTCATTGTTCGGGTTATGCCCGTCAACAACGTCGATCCATTCCACCGCCAGGGTTTCGCCCACGGCGACAGTCTGGGCGTGCGCGTCCCAATTGTTGGTGTTGAGACCCGGTTGGCCGGAGATCATGAGCGCTTGCAGGCGGCCGCCTTCGTGAAGCTGCCCGGGAACATTCGGGATGAAGCGGGTGATCAGCGATGGACGCGCATCCTCGGTCTGGTAGACGATCGAGGTGCGCGGGTCCGTGGCGCAGGCTTCGCGATTGAACCGCCCCATGGCGGTCAGGGGCTCGGCGCGCATCAGCTCCGTCGCCTGAGCGGGCACTTCAAAGGCATAGCCATGGTCGCGCGCGCCATAACCGGGCCCCGCCTGGGTCAGGCTTTCCTCACACGTGATCCAGCTGCCCCAGGGCGTCGGCCCGCCGGCGCAATTGCGCTCTGTGCCGCCCAGCGACAGGAATTGCCGCACAACGCGGCGGCTGGCGAGGTCCACATGGATCGTCGTCGTGCCGCCCAGATGGGTCAGCGCGCCGTCTTCATGGTCATAGAGCTTGCCGGCGTCGATCGCGGACAGGCGTTCGCCATCCTCTCCGAAGGCGGACTTGTCAGCCTCGTCCGGCGACATTTCGTGATTGCGCACCAGAATGACCTGACCGTCTTCAAGGCCGGGGAAGCAGGCCATGCCGTCATGATCGCCCGGCACGATCAAGCCATCGTCCATGGGCTCGCCGGTTTCCGACAGCGTCACATAATCAAACCCTGCCGGCAGATCGAATAATCCGTTCGGATCGGTTTCGAGCGGGCCGAACCCGGCCACCTGATTGAGATAGCCTGCGGCTTTCGCCTGAGCGCGAGCGCTCAGAAGCGGCAAGGCGCCAAAGGCGGCGCTGACGGCGGCGGCATGGGACAGGAAGCGGCGACGGGAGAGGGACATGGGATATCCGTTCGCTGTTATTCAGTAACGAGCCCTGATCCTAGGCTGGTTTTATGACACTGGCTTATCGGCCAGCCGTTCCGTCAGCGCTGTTGCAAGGGCGTCAAAAACCAGACGGATACGCGGATTGGTCTGAAGCTCGCGATGGGTGACCAGCCAGACCGGGAAATCGACCCGGACCTGGTCTGCCAGCACCGGCTTAAGACCCTCGCAGAACTCGCCATCGGGCAGGATGCACAGCCCAAGACCCTGACGCACCATCGCCAACAGAACCTCGCCATGGCCACTGAAGACACGCAGCTGATCCGGCGTCACCTTCAGCCCAAGCTGCTGATAGACCTCCAGCGCCTGATCAAGATTGTCGAACCCCAGGAAATCATGGCCATGGATGTCCGCAAGCGCAGAGGGAGCGCCGCGTTGCTCAACATAGCCCGGTGAGGCGTAAAGGCCGGCCGTGTGTTCGCCGATCAGCCTGCCGATGAGTTCATCCTCGGAGGGACGCACATGGCGAACGGCGATATCGGCTTCGCGTCGTCGCAGATCCTGCAGTGAGTTGGAGGCGATGACCTCCAGCGTCAGCTCCGGCGCCTTACGCCTGAGGGCCTCGATCACGGGCGGCAGATAGCTCATGGCGAACAGGCTGGTCGCTGTGATGGAGACCTTGCCCTGCATGGAGGTGGAGCGGCCCTCCGCCGCCAGCGACAGGTCGAACGCCCCATCCAGCATCACCTTCGCAGGCGCCAGCAGGGCCTGACCGGCTTCGGTCAGCGCCATGCTTCGCGTGCCGCGTTCAAACAGCGTCACACCAAGATGGGCTTCGAGCGTGCTCACCTGGCGCGACAGGGTGGGCTGGGTTAGCCCCAGAGCGCGAGAGGCGGCCGAAAACGAACCTTCCTGGGCGGTGGCAAGGAAGGCGCGAACCTGATTCCAGTCCAGATCGACAGCTGACCATTTCATCGAAATGCGTATATCAGATGCGCGTATTTCATCAATATTCAAATAGGCGATGACCGGGTATCGGTCAGGGATAACAACAGAACAGGACGGTCAGGACCTCATCCATGTCGCAGGATAAAGCCTTCTGGGATCGCATTGCGCGAAAATACGCGCAGGACCCTATCGCCGATCAGACGAGCTATGAGCACAAGCTGGAAAAGACGCGCGCGCATTTCACGCCTGGAAGCCGTGTTCTGGAGTATGGCTGCGGGACCGGATCGACAGCGATCCTGCATGCGCCCCATGTGCGCGAGATCGTGGCCACGGACCTGTCCGACGAGATGATCGCCATCGCCCGGGAACGGGCGGCGGAAGCCGGGGTGAACAATATCCGGTTCGAGGCGACTGACGTCGCCGATCTGCATGAACCGGACGAGAGCTTTGACGTGGTGCTGGCGCTCAATGTCCTGCATCTGGTTCCGGACCGTCAGGCGGCCATGCGCCTGAGCCGTGATCTGCTCAAGCCCGGCGGCGTCTTCATCACCAGCACGGCCTGTCTGGGCGACGGCATGGCCTTTCTGGCGCTGATCAAGCCGGTCATGCGCCTGTTCCGTGCCTGGCCGGATTTTCAGATCTTCAAGGAAACGCGACTGGCCGAGGAGTTGCGCGCGTCCGGTTTCGAGATCGAATACCGCTTCAAGCCGGCGAAAACGCCGGTGGTCTTCCTGATCGCTCGCAAGACAGCCGCCTAGCTGCGGACCCGCACATACTCACCCGGCGCCGGGCAGAGCGGTTCACGTACGCCGCCGCCCGGCGCGCGAGCCGGGACCATCTCGTCGGACTGGGTCATCAGCCAGTCACGCCAATGCGGCCACCAGGAGCCGGGGTTCTCGGTCGCGCCCTCCATCCAGGCCTCGCGGGTCTCGGGCAGGGCGCTATTGGTCCAGTGCTGGTATTTCCTGGCGTCAGGATGGTTCACCACGCCGGCGATATGGCCCGAACCCGCCATCATGTACTCCACCGGCCCGCCGAAGAGCTGCGCGGAGCGATAGACGCTGTCGGCCGGGGCGATGTGGTCCATCTGGCTCGCCTGCATGAAGATCGGGATGGTGACATCCTTCATGTCCAGCACATGCCCGCCCAGCTCCAGCTTGCCTTCAGACAACAGGTTCTGGCGATAGAAGGCGTTGAGATAGAACAGGTGCAGCGTCTTGGGCATCCGCGTCTGGTCGGCGTTCCAGTACAGAAGATCAAACGCCTGCGGCTCCTTGCCCAGAAGGTAGTTCTTGATGACGAAGGACCAGACGAGATCGTTCGAGCGCAGCATGTTGAAGGTGTCCGACATGGTGCGGCCGTCCAGCACGCCGCCCTGGGCGTCCATCAGGCGCGAGATCTCGCCGATCCATTCCTCATCCACGAACACCAGAAGATCGCCCGCCAGCTTGAAATCGTGCTGGGCGGCGAAGAAGGTGGCGGACGCGATGCGGTCATCACCTTCCGCCGCCATCAGCGCTAGCGCCGAGCCCAGCATGGTCCCGCCAATGCAATAGCCCACCGTGTCGATCTGATGTTCGCCGGTGACCTCCTCGACCACGTCCAGAGCCTCATAAAGCCCTTCGCGGATATAATCCTCGAAGGTTGCGTCCTTCAGAGAGGCGTCCGGATTGACCCAGGAGATCAGGAAGACGGTGAAGCCCTGCTCGGTCAGCCAGCGGATCATCGAGCCCTGGGGCCGCAGGTCGAGAATGTAGAACTTGTTGATCCAGGGCGGCGCGATCAGCAGCGGCCGCTGGCGCACCTGTTCGGTGGCGGGCGCATACTGGATCAGCTCCATCACCCGGTTGCGATAGATCACCTCGCCGGGCGTGGTCGCGATATCCTTGCCCACTTCAAAGCCGGTCATGTCGGTCTGGCTCAGCGCCAGACGGCCGTCTCCGCGCTCGAGATCTTCCACCAGCCGCATCAGCCCGCGCGTGAGGTTCTCGCCGCGAGTCCTGAACGTTTCTTCCAGAACCTCAGGATTGGTCAGCGCGAAATTGGTGGGGGCGAGGGCGTCCACCATCTGCTGGGTCAGGAAATGGACCTTGCGTTTTGTGGTCTCGTCCACGCCTTTGACGCCATCGACCAGCCCCATCAGGAAGCGCTGGTTCAGCAGATAGGACTGCTTCATGGCGTCAAACAGCGGATGCTCGCTCCAGGTGCTCGATTTCCAGCGCTTGTCGGACGGGTCGGGCTCGATGACGGGCTGTGTCGTCTCTCCGCTCATCATCCGGCGGGTCGCGTTCGACCAGAGGTCCAGATACCCGGCATAGAGATCGGCCTGGGCCTGCATGATCAGCTCGGGATCGGACAGGATGTGCTCCCAGGCTTGCAGCATCTCCGGATTGGCGTGCATGGGATCTATCTGGGGCGCCATCTTGGGGTCGCCCTCAAGCGAACGCTTCATGGCGTCGCTCATCAGTTTCTGTCCCTTGATCGAGGCCTGCAGCACGCGCCGCGACATCTCTTCAAGGCTTTGCAGATTCTCGTCCGACAGCGTGCCCAGGAACGGGTCTGTTCCGCGCTCAGGCGAGGCTGCAGGGTCAGGTTGCGGCGCGTCAGCGGTCTTGGACTGCGCCTTGGATTTGGGCTTGGTTTCACGCTTCGGAGTCGCGCTCTTGCGCGTCGCGGCCTTCTGGGTCGCTGTCCCCGAGGCCGTTTTGCGCCTGGTCGCCTTGGGAGTCGCGGTCTTTTTCGGCTCTGAGGACGAACCATCAGAGGAGGAAGAAGAGGATTTGCGCGTTGTCATTCGCCCGGACTCCTTACAGTGGGTGACAGCCACGGGACAAAGCGTATAGAAAGCCTCGACCGCGTCCAACGGTCAGTAGGTCGCTGGAAGGCCAAGATGCTGCAAAAAACATTTCTGTTCGTGACGCCGCTTCTGATGGCGGGCTGCATGATGGCGCCGGCCCGACAGGATCCGCGCTGGACCGATGACGCCCTGGCCGCTCAGCCGCCTGCCGACGCGCCGGTCTATGTGCAGACCCTGCGCCTGTCGCCTGATGAACGCGAGACCCTGACCGCGCTGGAAGCCCAGGTGGTCGAAACCGGCCAGGAGGTGCTGGACGAGGGCGACGCCCTTCGCGGCCCCGATCCGGATACCGAACGCTATGCCGCTGAACAGCGCGAGCGCGCGCAAGTCCCCCAATAACAACGTTTACATCCTGATTGCCTGAAGGAAGACGCCCCATGTCTGATGGTTTCGCCCTGGATCGCCTGGTTACTGATGCGCTGAACGCCGCCGAGATGGCCGCCATCGCCGCATCCGCCCTTGTGGGTCGGGGCGACAAGATCGCCGCTGACCAGGCCGCCGTGGACGCCATGCGCACCGGCCTGAACGCGACGCCTATGAAAGGCCGCATCGTCATTGGCGAAGGTGAGCGCGATGAAGCGCCCATGCTCTATATCGGCGAGGAAGTCGGCACGGGCGAGGGCCCCGAAATCGACATTGCGCTCGATCCGCTCGAAGGCACCAGCCTGACCGCCAAGGGCATGGCGAACGCGCTGGCCGTGCTGTCGCTGGCGCCGCGCGGCGGCCTGCTGCATGCGCCGGACACCTATATGGACAAGATCGCCATCGGGGCCGGCTATCCCGAGGGCGTCATCGATCTCGACGCCAGCCCGGCGGACAACATCAAGGCGATGGCGAAAGCCAAGGGCGTCAACCCGTCCGACATGACCGCCTGCGTCCTCGACCGTGAGCGCCATGAAGACATCATCGAATCGATCCGCTCGACCGGCGCGCGCGTGAACTTCATCACCGATGGCGATGTGGCGGGCTGCATCAACGCGGCTGATCCTGACGGCGAAGCGGACATCTATATCGGTCGCGGCGGCGCGCCGGAAGGCGTGCTCAGCGCCTCTGCGCTGCGGTGCCTGGGCGGTCAGATGCAGGGCCGTCTGCACTTCCGCACCGATGACGAGCGTGAACGCGCCAAGCGCGTCGGCATCGCCGATCTCGACCGCAAGTATTCCCTGAAAGAGCTCGCCTCCCAGGATTGCCTGTTCATCGCCACCGGCGTCACGAACGGCGACATGGTGTCCGGCGTCACCTTCGGTCCGGGCTATGTGGAAACCCAGTCTCTGGTCTTCTCGTCCGCTTCGGGTCTGCGCCGCATCATCACCACGCGGCGTCCGCACCAGTCTTGAGCGCGATGAGCGAGCCGCTCTTCGGCGTCCGCCAGTCCCTGGGCGGACGCAGCTGGCGGCTGAAGGCCGCTGACGACAACGCCATTCAGGCCATTTGCCGCGCCACCGGCGTCTCTGACGCCCTGGGGCGGCTCATGGCCGCGCGCGGCCTTACGGCGGAAGATGCGCTTGCCTTTCTGGCGCCGAAGCTGCGCGACAGCTTCCCCGATCCGTCCACGCTGAAGGGCATGGACGAAGCCGCGCGTCGCATCTGGGACGCGCTGGACGCGGGCGACCGCATTGCGCTCTTTGCCGATTATGATGTGGACGGCGCGACCTCGGCCGCCCAGCTGGGCGGCTGGCTGCGCACGCTGGGCGCTGACCCCATCATCTATGTGCCCGACCGGATCGAGGAGGGCTATGGCCCCAACGCTCCGGCGCTGAAGTCTCTCAAGGAGCAGGGCGCGCGCCTTGTGATCACGCTCGATTGCGGCGCGGCTTCGGTCGGCCCGCTGACGGCGGCGCATGAAATGGGCCTGCCCGTCGTCGTGATCGATCACCATCTCATGGATGGCGAGATCCCGCCCGCTGATGCGCTGGTCAATCCCAACCAGCCCGGGGACGTCTCAGGGTGCGGCCATCTGGCCGCGGCGGGCGTGACCTTCGTCCTGCTGGCGGCTTTGAACCGGGAAGGGCGTCGGCGCGGCGCCTTCAAGGGTCAAGCTGAACCCAATGTGCTTGATTTCGCTGATCTCGCCGCCCTTGGCACGATTTGCGACGTGGTCTCCCTGACCGGCGTCAATCGCGCTATTGTCGCCCAGGGCCTGAAGGTTATGAGCGCCTGGTCACGCCCCGGCATGGCGGCCTTGGCCGCGGCGGCGGGCGTTCAGGGCCCGGCCTCGCCTTATCATGCCGGTTTTCTTCTTGGGCCGCGCATCAATGCGGGCGGACGCGTGGGTCAGTCTGATCTGGGCGCACGCCTGATGATGACGCAGGACCCCAAGGAAGCCGCGCACATCGCCCAGACGCTCGACGCGCTCAATGCCGAACGCCGCGCCATTGAGACGGAGGTGCTCGATCAGGCGCAGGCTCAGGTGGAAGCGCTCAAGCTCGAGGATGACACGCCGATCCTGATCGCCTCGGGCGAGCTCTGGCATCCGGGCGTCATCGGCATTGTGGCGGGCCGGATCAAGGAACGCTTCAACCGGCCAACCATCGTCATTGGCGTTGATCCTGAAACGGGGCTTGGCAAGGGTTCCGGCCGGTCCTGCACTGGCGTCAATCTGGGCGCTGCCGTTGCGGCTGCCCGGGAAGAGGGCTTGCTGGTGGCGGGCGGCGGACACGCCATGGCCTGCGGACTGACCGTGGACGTCAACCGGATCGGAGAGCTGACAGACTACCTCACAGCGCGACTGAAGCAGGAGTGGATAGCCGCCGAGGAGGCGCGCACCTATTCGGTGGACGCCGTCATCAGCCCGTCGGCCGTGTCGTTTGAGTTCTGCGAAGCGCTATCCGCAGCGGAACCTTACGGGATGGGAAATCCTGAACCGCGATTCGCCTTTTCCTCACTGCGGCGCACCTATGCCCAGCGGGTCGGGACGGATCATGTGCGCTTCACCTTTGAATCGCCGGGCGGCGGCCGTCTCACGGGCATCAGCTTCAGAAGCGCCGATCAGCCCATGGGGCAGGCGCTGCTGAATGGTCCGGACGGTTTGTGGCACGTGGCGGGCAAGCTGCGCGCCGAGGACAATCGCTATGGCCGCAAGGCGGAGCTGCATCTGGAAGATCTGGCGAAAGCGGACTGATCTTGATGCAGCGCATGCTGCAAAACCTGTACAGACCCGCTTGCATCGCTGCGCCGGTCCAGATATATCACCGCCTCCACACCGATGCGGGCCCTTCGTCTATCGGTTA
>NZ_DJIQ01000034.1:5068-5279 GCF_002433705.1 Oceanicaulis sp. UBA6590 | reverse complement strand
GTTCGATTCCCCTAGGGCCTGCCATCGGTGTGATTATCCAGAGCAAGCCGCCCTCCGGGGCGGTTTTTGTTTTTGTGCAGGCTGGTTTTGACGCGATCACAACCGTGTCTGTAACGGGCTGGCGGAACCTGCAAAACGCCGCTTGCCACTCACAGACGGGACCGGTATACGACCGCTCCCGACGCGCTGCGGGCCCTTCGTCTATCGGTTA
>NZ_DJIQ01000034.1:3193-4710 GCF_002433705.1 Oceanicaulis sp. UBA6590 | reverse complement strand
GTTCGATTCCCCTAGGGCCTGCCACGCGCGCCGCTTCTCCCTATATCGCAAGAACTGAGGCCGCCTCGCTCTGTGAGGCCGCTTTGAGTCGCGCGCAAGAAAAACGGCGTCCAGTTTCCCGAACGCCGTTCTTCAGATCATCAGGCGAGGGGACTTAGCCCTTCTTCACGCGGTCCATGGCGACCGTGATCAGTTCGCGAGCGCGCTCGACGCCGTGCCAGCCCTGAACCTTCACCCATTTGTTGGGCTCGAGATCCTTGTAGTGCTCGAAGAAATGGGTGATGCGCGCCAGCTGCGCCCCGTGGACATCGTGGTAATCCTTGATGTCGTCATAGAAGGGGGTGAGCTTGGCGTGCGGCGCGGCGAGAATCTTCTCGTCCTGGCCGCTCTCATCTTCCATCAGCAGCACGCCGATCGGACGGGCGCGCACGACGCAGCCCGGCACCAGCTCGGTCTGGCCCAGCACCATCACATCGATGGGATCGCCATCATCGGACAGGGTGTGCGGCATGAAACCGTAATTGCACGGATAGCGCATCGGGGTGTGCAGGAAGCGGTCAACGAACACGGTGCCCGAATCCTTGTCGAGCTCGTACTTGACCGGCTGACCGCCCACGGGAACCTCGATGATGACGTTGATGTCCTCGGGCGGGTTCACGCCGGCGCTGATTTTATCAATGCGCACGAATATCCTCCAGCGAAACGCAAATGTTGGCGCGCAAAAAACCGTGTCAGGCGCTCTGCTGCAAGCAATTTGTGCGGTGCAAGACCAATTGCCGACTCTCAGCCCGTCAGGAGGCGCGTAGAGAGATTGCGCGGGAGGGCTCACAGAGCTAGCTTGCGCGCCATGATGATCCGTTCTCGCATTCTTGCTCTGGCTGCCGCCGCACTTGTCGGCTTCGGCTCCGCCGGCTGCGCCCTGGCGCAGTCTGTCGATCCCACTGCGCCCGACGCCGTCGTGCAATATGGCGGGCCGGACCCGCTTGTGATTGAAGGCGATTTCGGCGAGCACACCTTCACCGTCGAGGTGGCTGACACCGACGATTCGCGTGAGCGCGGCCTGATGCACCGCGAGAGCATGGATCCTGACGCCGGCATGCTGTTCGATTTCGGGCGCGAGGATTTCATCTCGATCTGGATGGCGAACACGATCATCCCGCTCGACATCCTCTATGTCCGGGCGAATGGCGAGATCGCCAAGATCATAACCGGCGCGCAGCCCTTTTCCCGCCGCCCCATGTCATCCGATTACCGTGTCGTCGCCGTGGTCGAACTCAATGGCGGCCGGACTCTGGAGCTGGGCATCGAACCGGGCGACACCGTGCGTCACCCGCTGTTCGGCAATGTGGAGACTCCGGAGTCTGAAGCCGGGGACGCTGACTCCGAAGAGACTGTGGAAGAGGCTCCCGAGCAGCGCTAGGGCGCTTGCGCCTTCGGGCGCAGCCCCCTAAACGTCACCTCAAGTCGGGGCGTAGCGCAGCCTGGTAGCGCATCTGGTTTGGGACCAGAGGGTCGCA
>NZ_DJIQ01000034.1:1134-2915 GCF_002433705.1 Oceanicaulis sp. UBA6590 | reverse complement strand
TAGCTCAGCTGGATAGAGCATCTGCCTTCTAAGCAGAGGGTCGCAAGTTCGAATCTTGCCGCCCCGACCATTGTCTTCAGGGCTTGTTAGCAGGCCCTCAGGCAGACAGGACGTGGATAGCCAAGTCTGGACGAGAAACATGTTCGCGAAGATCTACAAACCTTCCAAGACGGCCATGCAATCGGGTCGCGCCAAGTCCCAGGACTGGGTGCTGGAATTTGAACCGGCCATGGCCAAGCGTCCCGACCCCCTGATGGGCTGGTCTTCGACATCTGACATGCGCCGTCAGATTCATCTCAATTTCGAGAGCAAGGATGAAGCGGTGTCCTACGCCCAGCGTCACGGCATCGCCTTCCAGGTGCGCGAGGCGCGCGAGACACCGCGCAAGATCAAGTCCTACGCCTCCAATTTTGATGCGGACCGCAAGGAACCCTGGTCGCACTAGCGGCCGGCTTCGCCGCCTCGGGGCTGACAACAAAGCCCTGTCGCAACGCCGCGTCTTCACAGGGTGCGGCGTTTCGCATATCAGACCCCCTCAAACACGGCCCCGTAGCTCAACTGGATAGAGCACCGGACTTCTAATCCGACGGTTGTAGGTTCGAGTCCTACCGGGGTCGCCATGGGCTGTGGGTCTGGGGGCCGGCATGACAGATGACACGAAGGATGCACCGCACCGCTTGCGGTTCACGTTTCACGAGGATCGCGACATTCTCGAGGTCGCCTATCCGTCCATAATGGATGCGGACGCCGTGGCCGAGGCCATGGGCTACATGAAGACGGGGCGGATTTCGTCTCAGGGGCGGGCGCTGATTGATCTGTCCGATGTGGAAGCGATCACCCTGACGTCTGAAGACCTTGTGCGGTTCGCCAATGAGCGCGCACGGGATTTCGGCGATCGCAGCCGCACCCGCCAGTTCAACGCCTTTTACGGCATTTCCGACAGCATCCGCCCGACGCTCGACGCCTGGACGCGTTTCTTCCCCACGGGCGGCGGCCCGGTCGAGATGCGCCTGTTCGAGGCGCGCCACGACGCCATTTACTGGCTGATGGGACGCAAGGCGCAGTCCGAGGGCTAGTGCCCGCCGCCGAAGACTCCCGTGCGCACCGAATAGTCGGCCGCGACCTGATAGTCGTGGTCGTCATCGGAATCGATCATCAGCTGACCGGCTTTCTTCAGAAGCTGGTGGCAGTCGCGCGACAGGTGACGCAGGCGCAGCTCCTTGCCCTTGGACTCATATTTCAGGGCCAAGTCCTCGATCGCCTGCAAGGCGGACTGGTCCACCACGCGAGAGCGCTTGAAGTCCACGATCACCACATCGGGGTCATGCTCGATGTCGAACAGCTCCGAGAAATTATCGGTCGAGGCGAAGAACAGCGGTCCGTCCAGCTCATAGGTCTTCGCGCCCGGCACGGTGTGGCTGTCATGGGCGGAGATGTGCAGTCGCTTGGCCGACCGCCAGGCGTAGACCAGCGCCGAGACGATCACGCCCGCCACGACGGCCACCGCGAGGTCGTATTGCACCGTCACCACGGTCACCAGGATGATCACCAGCGCGTCCGAGCGCGGGATCTTCAGAAGGATGCGGAACGAGTTCCAGGCGAACGTGCCGATCACCACCATGAACATCACGCCTGTCAGCGCGGCGAGGGGGATCTGCTCGATCAGCGGCGCGGCGAACAGGATGAAGCTCAGCAGGAAGAGCGCCGCCATGATCGCGGCCAGGCGCGTCCGGGCGCCCGATTGCACATTGATCATGGACTGGCCGATCATGGCGCAACCG
>NZ_DJIQ01000034.1:662-798 GCF_002433705.1 Oceanicaulis sp. UBA6590 | reverse complement strand
GCCCATGCCGCCAAAGAAGCCGGTGATGAGGTTGGCCGCGCCCTGCGCCACGCATTCCTGGGAGGCTCCGCCGCGCTTGCCCGTCAGCTCGCCTACGAGATTGAGCGTCAGAAGGCTCTCGATCAGGCCGATGGCG
>NZ_DJIQ01000034.1:0-361 GCF_002433705.1 Oceanicaulis sp. UBA6590 | reverse complement strand
AGGCTCTCGATCAGGCCGATGGCGGCGAGGATCACCGCATAGGGGAAGATGATCTTCAGCGTTTCGAAATTGAGCGGGACCATCGGGATGTGAAAGCCCGGAAGTCCGCCCTGAATGCTGGCGAGATCACCCACGCGCGGCGCATCGAGACCGAAGCCGATGACAATGGCGGCGGTGACGGCAATGCCGGCAAGCGGGGCCGGGATCGCCTTGGTGACTTTCGGCACCCCCCAGATCACCAGCATGGTCAGTCCGGTCAGGCCCAGCATCACCAGAAGCGGCATGCCGGTCAGCCATTCGCCGCCCGCCATGCCGTGACCGCCGCTGGCGTGTTCGGAGCCGGGGACCTTGAACTGACCCA
>NZ_DJIQ01000042.1:0-10451 GCF_002433705.1 Oceanicaulis sp. UBA6590 | reverse complement strand
CATCACGCGCATTTCATCCACGCCCTATTTACGACACGGTTGTTACCTTATATGTCAACAATAGACAGAGCCATTCTTAGCGGCGCTCTGCTGGAATATCGGGTTGCGGGCGATGAAACCCGCGAGCAGGTGAGGCCGCTTTACTATGCGCCTGAGTTCGAGGAATGGGTTGAGGATGAGGAACGCCTTGAAGCAAGAACACACTATCAGCATGGGTTGTCTTTAGCAGAACACATCGAGATCCGGCTTGCTGACTTGGTGTGCGAAAACCCGCTCCACCGCCATGGGATTTTTTCTGTGGATCCCACGTATCAGAGTGTCTGGAAGGTGTCGGCGGAAGGTGTTCGCCTGTTCGGCTGGTTCTGTAAGCCTGACATCTTCGTGCTCGTAACGGGCGCCTTGAAAACAGACCTCAAACAGAATGCTGACTTGCATCAGGACCACGTAACTAGGGTCGCAAATTTTAGAAAGCGTCATGGCTTGGATGATGCCGTGATAAAGGGGGATGTCCGTGAAGTCCTTACGCAAAAACCGGTCGAATAGACGCGGAATGTTTCTTGGCCTGACAAGCTCGGTCGCGAGCCAGCTTCGGGAGGCCTTTGCCGAGCGCAGGCAGAACCACGGGGAAACCCAGGAAGACATCGCCGCGCTGCTGGGCGTGAACAGATCAGTCGTCAACCGGCGTCTGCGCTCAGGTTCAAACCTGACACTCGAAACCATTGCCGATATGGCGTGGGCGCTTGGCCGCGGCGTGAAGATCGACATCTATGATCCGGCAGAAAGAATCGGCTGCAACGAAAGACTTTACTTCTCCGAGCGCGCAACAGTGCCGCTCCCTTCCGAAGGAGTGTCTGAGGCCCGGGTTCAATTCAATAGTCGGCAAAATGCGCCTGCCCCAACGCGCAACAAGACCCAAATTGAGTTCAAACCGTCTCAACTGGTTCAGGCATGACCATATCCGCTGAATACGTGATCTTGGCCGATTCCATACGTCGCGAGGATAATGGGAAGTTCATCTTCGTTGGCGTTTACACAGGCGATATCGTTCTGGATCATCCGCCTGCCCCGTTCAACATCGAGGCCTACATCAAGCTGCGGGCTGAAGTTCGGCAGCCGATGGAGTTCACGATCACCGTCCATCAGGCCTCACGGGAACAACCGATTGCGCGCCTGAGGGCTGATGCGTTCGAAACTCCGGGCGAAGGCCCTGTTTCCGGTGACCTGTTGCTGCCGGCCTTTGGCGTTCGGGCCGAGGGCCCCGATGAAATCTACTTCACGATGAAGGTGGGCGATGCCGAGGAAACGGAGATCGGGCGAACCAGGATTGTGCTCAAGGATGAGCCGGTGACCGACCAGCACGACTGACAAAAACCCCGCCTCGGCGGGGTTTTCTTTTGCCCCTACTCCGCCCCCTGCTCCACATGCACATGGCCAGCCTTGGCCGGTAATCTTTGCTCCTTGCACCATATAGGCGAGCGATTACAGTACTCCCCATCCTAAAGGGGGAGCGAAATGAAACACTATTTACTCGTGTCGATTGCCGCGCTCGCGGTAACCGGTTGCGCATCGTCAGCCGTCATGGAAGTGGCGCCAGCCGTAACGACCTATGCTGCGAACCGGGACGAAATCCCAGGTCGTTGGGCGGTGATCGTCGAAGCCGATGCAATGCCGAACACTTACGATTCCAGTGAATTTACGTGCTCTGGTTGGTCTTACACTGTGGACGCTCAATCTGCGTTCGAGGAGTCCGTTCTCGCCAGCATGGAGACCGCATTTCAGGAAGTGCGCCCCGCTGACCGAATGCTGACAGGGGCGCAAGCGCAGGCCGACGAACTTATGGGCACCATCACGGTTACTGTCGATCGCATGGATGCAGACTTGCAATGGCTCACGGGCTTCTGGACGGCGAAAGCGCGGTCAACCGCCTCAATGCGTATCGGAGTTGATGTTCGCGATCAGAATGGCGAGCGCATTGCTGGCTTCTCAGAGGGCAGCCAACGCTCAGCTGAAGCAGATCAGGGTGGGTGCGGTGCTGGATCTGAGGCGATTGCTCGCGCGATCTCCTCAACGACAGAAGACCTGATGGAGCAGAGCCTTGAACGCTTGCTGGACAATAGCGAGCTACGCGCAGCCTCTATGACGCGCTAACACAAAGTCCAAAATGCTCAGATTAACGCCCTGCCGCTCGGTGGGGCGTTTTTTTATTCCCTCAACAAGCGTTATCCAAGATCAAGCCCTTCTAAGTCGTTCAATACAAAGCGTATCGGGTCGACACCCCAATACGAGACGTTTTGTCTTGCATTAGTGCGAGACGTTTTGTATCGTTACCCCATCAAACACCACGCCGGACGCCCAGCGCACACCGGCTCTGATGGGGAAGCGACATGCTGAACATTGGCGAGAACGCCCAGATCATGGAGCGGCTGAAATCGCTCAAGCACGCGGTGCAGAACGCGATTGGCCCCTGTTTCGAGCCCGAACTGAAGATGGTCTGCAATGAGGATCTGGGTGCGCCCTGGCAGGTGCTGATCAATTTCCGCGCGCCAGGCGGCCAGATCGATCTCACGCCAAAGCGCCTACAGGTCTGGGGCGCCTGCCCCCTCTCCGCGATCGAGGCCGCATTCGCGGAAGCGCGCCGTCGCTTCACCGAGGGCGAGGCCATGCGTAACGAGGCACGCGCCGCCCTGTCCCTTGATCAGCAGGGGGCCGCGTGATGCGCCGCTTTCTTCTTGACCTTGCCAGTGACGCACTCAGCGCCTGCGCCGTTTTCGCCTTCTTCGGCGTGGTGATCGTGTGCGCCGCGTGCGCCATCGCCTGACCGTTTCGCTGGCGTCCTCAAGCGCCAGCACCACCGCGACCGGGGTTTCGCTCAACGCTCCCCCCAGCCTGAAAGCTGCCCCGGTCGCTAGCCCTTTCGCCGGCGTCGTCTCCTCCCCTGTGTGAGCGCCGGAACACTGGCCGGGCGAGTCCTCTTTTGCCGCTCGCCCGGCCCCTTTCTCTCGGAGACTGGATATGACTGACAAGCACTGCCTCTTCGCCGTCGCTGATGCCGATCCGGCCCGCTCGATTTGCGAAACCTTCCGCGCCGAGTTCAACGCCGCACGCAAGGCGCAGTTTGAATGGGTTAAGCGACAGGCGCCCCATGCGGACTCTGCTGCCCTGAAGCAAGGTCACTCATCCCGCATCGGCATCTTTCACGCCGATCTGGACCGGAAGCTCTGGACCAATCCCGACAAGAAGGGCTGTCAGTTCCCGCGGGCTTCGGCCAAGGCGCTCATGAAGGAGATGGCCGCCATCCCGGCATTGCCCGGTGGTGAAGTGCTGGCCCGGCGCTTGGGCGTGATCGACACCCTGCAATACGAGAGAGGCGGGAGCATAAAAGGCGGCGGCGCGATCGGGCCGCTGTCCATGGCCTTCAATGGCGGCGTCACTCCCTTCTGGGGCGCTGCAGAGGGCCGCATCCTGATGAAGATGGTTGATGCGGCATCTGCTGCGGCGGACCACCTCAAGGAAAACCCGGACGACATCATCACCACGCCCGGCGCCATCGACTGGAAGCCGATGGAAGGCTTGCGGGTCATCTCTGAAGATGAGGCGATGGCGATCTTTCACACCGACAAGGCGGCCTCTTCGGAGCAAGCCGCATGACCCGCCCCCTGTTCCATCGCCGCCCGCGCTGGCTCACCTACACCGCGTGGGAATACATCGCCTTCGCGCTCATCTGCGCGGCGGCGGGCGTGGTGCTCCATTTCACCGGGATCAAGCCATGAGCGATGACGCCCGCCTCAAGCGCCGGGTACTGGACAAGCGCACCCGCCGCCATCGACGCCCCCTGCCGTCTGTCGAGCGCGGCGTGCAGATGGCCGCCTATGCGGTCCATACCACCGGGCTGGCGCCGTCTGACCGGGTGTGTGAACTCGGCGTGGCCACGCTCGAGCTCGTACTGAAGGCGCGCGAAGATTCCGCGCCGCGCGTCACCGATGTGCAGAGCGCCCTGGTTGATCCCGGCATGGCCATCGCTCCGGCGGCCACTGAAGTCCATGGCGTGACCGACAAGATGGTGCAGGGCCAGCCCTCCTTCACATCGGTCTGGTCCCGGCTGGGCCGGCCTGCGCCGTGGATCGCGGCGCACAATGCCGACTTCGCGCTGATGCATCTGCCTGTCAGCAAGGATCGCATGATCTGCACCCTCGCCTGTGCGCGGTTGCTGATGCCCGAGCAGCAGCACTTCAGTCTCGATGCGCTCGTGCAAGGGCTGGACCTCCCCCGGCCGGACAACGCCGCCACCCGCGCCGCCATCGGGCCGGGCGCGGGGCTGGATGCCTGGAATGTGGCCTGGCTGACCGAACGCCTCACCCGACTTGCGGCGCCCGAAGAGCTGGCCGCCATCACCGCGCAGGCGCGCGAGGCCGCACACAAACCCGCCGACATCACCGGATCCACCCCCCTGCCTTTTGGCAAGCACCGGGGTCGGGCGCTGTCTGACGAACAGGGCGTGCCCACCCACTACGTGGCGTGGATCGCCGGCAACTACACCGGCCGTGATGCCGGGCAGTGGCGCGCCGCGGCCAGCAAGGAGCTGACCCGCCGCCACGCCGATCCCTGCGATCCGTCCGTTTACCAGATCGCCCGCGGGGCACAGCCCCGCACGGCAAGAGATGAACCCGGCGCACCCAGCGCATAACCCTACCCCACCAGAAGGAACACCCCATGGCCGACTTTGCAGCATCCGCGCCTGAGAAAGACGAATCCGACGCCATCGGCGCAGCCGCCCGCGATCAGCTCCGCGCCCTGGTGGCGCGCATCGAGCGCCTTGAAGAAGACAAGGCCCAGGTCGCCGCCGACATCAAGGAGGTCTACTCCGAGGCCAAGTCCAACGGCTACGACACCACCGTGCTGCGCAAGGTGATCTCCCTGCGCAAGCAGGACGCCCACGAACGGCAGGAAATGGAAGCCCTGCTTGAGCTGTATCTGGGCGCCGTGGGGGAGCACTGATGCAGGAAGCCATCATCGACAGCTTCGCAGGGGGCGGCGGCGCGTCCACGGGCATCTTCATGGCCCTTGGACGTCACCCTGACGTGGCGATCAACCACGACAAAGACGCCATCCGGATGCACGCGGCTAACCACCCTGATACCGTCCATCTGAACGAGAACATCTATCAGGTGGACCCGGATGATCTGCGCCGCAAATACGGCGCGATCGGCCTTCTCTGGGCTAGCCCGGACTGCAAGCACTTCTCGAAGGCGAAGGGCGGCAAGCCAGTCAGCAAAAACATTCGCGGCCTCGCCTGGACCGTCTGCAACTTCGCGGAACGGGCAAAGCCGCGCGTCATCGCCTTGGAGAACGTCGAGGAGTTCGAGGACTGGGGCCCGCTGACCGAAGAAGATAAACCCTGTCAGGTGCGCCGAGGCGAAACCTTCAAGGCATGGGTGCTCAAACTCAAGCGGGCTGGATACCAAGTGCAATGGCGTGTCCTTCGCGCCAGTGACTTTGGCGCCCCTACGATCCGCAGGCGGCTGTTCGTGATCGCTCGCCGTGATGGTGAACCCATCGTCTGGCCAGAGCCGACCCATGGGGCCCCTGATGATCCCGAAGTGATCGCGGGCCGGAAGCTGCCGTGGCGCACCGCGGCGGACATCATCGACTGGTCCCTGCCCATGCCCTCGATCTTCATGACGAAGGAGCAGGCCCAAGCCTATTTCGAGGAGACGGGCATCCGCGTGGTGAGGCCGTTGGCCGAAAACACAATGGCGCGGATCGCGCGCGGCGTGGATCGTTATGTCCTGAAGAGCGCCAATCCTTTCATCATCTCGGTCGCTCATGGCTACAGTGGAGGGCGGCGCGAATACCCGCTTGGTGATCCCATAGGCACTGTCACGGGCGCAGGCATTCAGCACGCTCTGATCAGCCCCGTGATCAGCCATGCCCAGCAAGGCGGTGCAAACCGCGATGCGGACGCGCCCATGCACACCATCACGGCTTCGTTGAAAGACCAGAACCAGATCATCGCTCCGGCGCTGATGAAGTTCCGGGCAGACAGTGCGGGCGCGCCGGTTGAGGCGCCCTGCCCGACCGTCACGGCGAACAGCTACATCAAGCGCCCGGGCGGCGCATCTCCGCTCGGTGTGTGCGCCGCGTTCCTGGCCCAGCACAACGCGGGGCCGAACATGGAAAGCGCAGCGGGGCGGGACGCACGCGTACCGCTCAGCACCGTGACCACGACCGGCAGTCAACAGGCCGTCGCTGGCGTCCACATGATCAACATGAAGGGCTCCAAGCGCAGCGCGCGGGGCGCGGACGAACCCGTGAGCACGATCACAGCGAATGCAGTCCATGCCGGCCTCGTGGCGGCGTTCATTGGAAAGTACTACGGGACTGGCGATGGGCAGGCCGTTGACGAGCCGACCCACACCGTCACGACAAAGGACCGCTTCGGGCTGGTGACCATCCAGCTCGAAGGTGAACCCTATGTGATTGTGGACATCGGCATGCGCATGCTGACCCCACGCGAGCTGTTCAGCGCCCAGGGCTTCCCGGCTGATTACATCATTGATCAGGACGCCACGGGCCGCCCCTTCACGAAATCCACGCAGACGCGATGCGCTGGCAATTCGGTCTGCCCGCCGCTTGCCGCTGCGCTGGTGAAGGCGAACTTCCAACCGCGCGAGATCCAGCCTGAAACCCGGTTTGAGGAGGGGCCGCTGTTCGCGGTCGCTGCAGAATGACCGCACCCTCTGACCTCACCCTGCACCTGGACGCCTCCGAAGTGGATTGGCTGGCGGACGTGCTCGAACACGCCGCCGAGGGAAGCTGTGACCATCCCTGCCCCATCCAGGGCGGGTGCGTGATCCACCGCGCGAGGCATCTGCAAGACGTTCTGAACGCCGCAGCCCAGCGCGCGCAGCAAGACATGAAAGGCTGAACATGAGTGAGACAGTGAAGACCGGGGCCGCAATGAAAGCGGCTTATGTCCAAGCGAAGCAGGATTGCGATGCTGCAGATAGCGCGCTGAAAGCAACTCCAGAGCATGCCGCCTATCAGGCCGCGCGCGGCAAGATGCTTGACCTCGAAGATGAGATGGCAAGCGAATTTCATACTTGCGAGGCCTGCGGCAAGCCCATCTTCGATGATGAACCATACAGCTATGACACCGAAGGTGGCGTAACCCTCTGTGAAAAGGACACCTCATCTTGGCGTGACATGCTGGCAGACCCCGAGGGTTTCTATGAGCGAAACGCTTCTGGGGACGTGACGTATTACACGCCTGAGACGGCCAAGGCCGCTGCGGAGGCGCACGTCGCAGCGGGCGGCTCCCTTGACGACAAGATCGGCCTGATCGAGCCTCAGGAACCCTCCAATGGATAGCGCGAAGCTCCGTGAGATCCTCGTTGAGGTCGCTCAGGGCGGCGCGAAAGTGCTTGCCGATCCCGAGGTGTTCGAATGCGCCGTAAACAGCGGGCACGAAGACATCATGTCAGCGCTTAAGCGCGGAGCTGGTGTGGTGGTGAAGGAGCTGAGTTGGCGCATAGACCCCGACCTAGGGGCGGAGTTTGGCTTCATGCCGGGCTTTGACGAATTCTGCTACAACATCACGCCCTACACCAAAGACGGCGCTCAGGTTTGGTCTGCATGGCTGGATGATCCAGACGAAGGCGATTTGCCGGATCAAGGCCCTTTCACTTCGCCGGAAGCCGCCAAGGCAGCCTGTCAGGCCGACTTCGCCAAGCGCATCACCTCTGCTGTAGAGCCTTCCTGTGTGGTGACGGGCCTGCTTCCCATGGATGAAGCACCCCAAAAAACAGAAGGCGTTCTCATCTTCCGCGAGGACGGGGCTATTGCGTCTTGCTGGCGTGGGCCGGGTATCGCGTGGCGGTATAGCGGAGAAGCCTGGGACTGCTTTGTAAGCGATCACGAAGGGCGGAGGGCTGTCGGATGGTTGCCCCTCACCGCCGCTCTCTCCTCTCGTACTGAAAAAGAGGTGTTTCAGGACCGGGTGCGTCCGTGGGTGCTGTCCTGCTTTGGCGAAGACATTGCTGCCGACAAGCTCGAACGAAACGACCGCTTCATTGAAGAGGCGTTGGAGCTGACGCAAGCGTGCGGATACGACCGTGACCGCGCTCACGCGCTTGTTGATTATGTCTTTGATCGCGAACCGGGCGAGCCCTCGCAGGAAGTCGGCGGCGTCATGGTCACGCTAGCCGCCCACTGCTTGGCGCATGGCATGAACATGCACGCTGACGGAGAGCGCGAGCTTGCCCGTATCAGCGCACCCGAGATCATGGCGAAAATCCGGGCCAAGCAGGCCGCAAAACCCAAAGGCTCTGCGCTTCCCGTCGCACGCTCCCTCACTAATGGAGGTGAGTGATGCGCTGGCGCAAATGCAGGCCTTGTAACGGCACTGGAAAAGAGCCCGCTGGAGAAAAGATCGTGAATGCGATTTTCAGCGCCGGCGCATCCCTGATCGTTGATGCTGTGCTTGGTGACGACGTGATGAGCAAGCCTTGTCGCCATTGCGGCGGACTGGGTGAGCGCAAGGAGCCTACCCATGACTGATGCAGAACAAGAGCACTTGGGCTTCCGGTGCAACCGCCACATCGGAATTAGATATCGAGCGCGGCATTGGCTGGTGGCGTGGCACAAGGGGTGTGTGTTTGTGAGGCCTAAAGCGGGGCAAGTCGCGCCGGGCGTATGGTGCTTTTACTTTTTGGGTTTTGAGCTTTCGTGGTGGAGCGCGTCATGACTGATGCAGAACTAGAAGAGCTGGATACGCTGCTTGAAGACCTTCGCCTGTGGTTCAACGCCGCCCCGCTCCATCTTTGCCCGACACGCGATGCGCTTATTCGTGGCGACATGGACAAGTTCTATGCGCGCGTTGAGGCCAAGTGCGGCACCATACGCTCTCTGAGAGAAGAGAATGCAGAGCTGAAAGACGAACTCGCCACGGTTTCAGATCGCCTTGAGCAGGCGAACCAAGCCATTGAGGAACAGTCATGACCACCGCCCCGGTCATCCTGAACATGACCAAGCTGGGATTCCGGCGCCCAGAGGCGGCCGCATTCATCGGCGTGTCCGCTTCCAAGTTTGACCAGATGGTCAAGGCGGGGGATATGCCGGAGCCGCATCGCATAGGTGGCGTGGTGATCTGGCGCGGGGATGAGCTGAAGCTGCACTTTGACCGCTTGACGGGGCGTTCTGGTCCTGTCGATGATCCGAAACCCGCCGACAAACAGAAACCCATGCCTTGGCCCGTGGATGCCCGATGAAACTTGAATACCCCGGCCTAATCAAAGAACGGATGAAGTCGGGCAATATCCGCTATCGGGTGCGCCCCGAGGGCGACAAGGCGCGGCGCATTAATCTCCACGTCACGCCGGACCATAAGGAATTCCAGGAGCGCTATGAGGCCGGGCGCGCGGGCATTCAACTGCCGCCGCCCGATGAAGCGCCGCGGGTTATCAAATACTCCCTGGAATGGCTGATTGATCTGTATCTGGACGATTGCGAGCGCGCCGTCAAAGCCGGGCTTATGGCGCCCCTCACCCTTAAAAAGAAGCGTGGAGCCCTGAAACCTGTCAAGGCGCGCTTCGGCGCCTATGACATGATGATGCCGCGCAGTCAGATCATCACCTTGCGCGATGAGAAAGCAGAGACGCCGGCGGCGGCTGACGATCTGATGAAGCACCTGAGCACCATGTACACATGGGCGATCGACAAGGACTTCTGCACCGAGAACCCGGTCGCCGGGATAAAGAAGATCCACCGCAGCAAGGGCGGGGCTGTCGCATGGTCCGTGAATGATCTGAAGAAGTACCGCGCTTTCCACCCGCCGGGCACCACGGCGCACCTTGCCCTGACGATCCTGATGTTCACCGCCGGGCGGATAAGTGATGCGGCAATACTCGGACGCGAGCATGAGTTCATGCGCGACGGGATACGCGGGCTGGGCTGGCAACCGCCGAAGAAGGGCGCGAGCTTTGTTCAGATACCGATGCTCGAACCGCTCTATCGCGCCACACGCGCGGCCAAGGTCCAGGGCAAGACCTATCTGCTCAACGCTTACGGGAAGCCCTATTCGAGCGCAGATGCGCTAAGCCAGCGGTTCAGCAAATGGTGCCGTCAGGCCGGGCTTGAGAACCGCACCGCACACGGCGTCCGCAAGGGGTTTGGCAAGCTGTTGGCCGAAGATGGTGCAACACAATATCAGATCATGGCCATCCACGGGCACGCCGAGGCGCAGACTTCAGAGATTTACACGCGGGATGCGGAGCGCTGGCGGATGGCGAAAGAGGCCATCACCGGACTGGATAAAATCGCCGCGGCGTGGGACACTCTGTAAATAACGTATTGAAATATATAACGCGCTAAAGCGCTTTGCGTGGGACACCTGTGCACTGAAATTATTGAGGAAAGAGCGGAGATATGGACCCTCAGCCGGCGCCAGATCTCCC